>CAMEXG010000005.1 GCA_945947045.1 uncultured Spirochaetales bacterium
ACAGTTGTTCTCCTCGTACTGGCTATGGTTACATCCATGGTTTTCGCTCAGGGCGGAGCTGAAGCTTCTTCCAGCGGAAAGACAACAATCAGGGTTCTGAACTACATCGATATGTCAGAGCCAAACAGCGCAAACGAAGTCGAGATGGTATGGAACGAGTTCTCCAGACTTCATCCAGAAATCGAGGTTATCAGAGAGGACCTCTTCAACGAACCATTCCACATGAAGGTTGAATCCTATGCTGCACAGGGCAATCTTCCAGACGTTCTTTATGCTTGGCCAAGCGGAAGATCCGCTTCCCTCCACAATGAAGGACTTGTTAAGGACCTCACACCATTCTTGAAGGCTGATGGAATCTTTGACGACTATGCTCCTACAACAACAGCTCCTCAGATCGGTGGTTTCCTTGGTGAACTTCCAAACGGTATCACAGCTACATCTATGATGTTCGTCAATACTAAGGTTCTCAGAGAAAACGGACTTGAAGTTCCTAAGACATATGCTGATCTTAAGGCAATGGTTCCAGTTCTCAACGCTAAGGGAATCGAAGTTATCCAGATGGACTGTAAAGATGGTTGGGTAATGCAGTCTTGTCTCTTCTCTCTCCTTGCTGGTAGATTCGGCGGAGCTGACTGGTATGAAAGACTTGCTGCTGGCGAGATCGATTTCGAAGATGAATGGTTCATCAACGCTCTCACAGTACTTGACAACCTCTACAAAGATGGAATCATCAACCGCAACACTCTCTCTATCGGTTACGGCAGCGGCCGCGGTGACTTTGCTAACGGAAAGGCTGCTTTCTATATCGACGGCGACTGGGCATGTGGATCCTTCCAGACAGATATCACAACAGGTCAGGCTCTCTTCTCTCCTGAAGCTCAGGAAACAGATATCGAGCTCATGAACTTCCCAGCTGTTGAAGGCGAAGTTGTCCATGAATCTAACTCTGTCGTAGTAGGAACAGGTTGGGCTATGTCTGCTGACATTCCTGCAGGAAGTGCTGAAGAAGCTGCTGCATGGGAACTCATCAAGTTCCTCGAAGGCGAGTATGTACAGACTTACAGACTCACAACTGGTGCTGCATTCCCATCCCTCACAACAATCGACGTTGCTAAGGTTTGTGAAGAAAACGGACTCGAGCCACTTGTTGCTAAGAGATCTGACTGGTATGGAAGAATCCAGGTTGCTACACCTGTTATCGACGGTGTCCTCGATCCAGCAGTCTACGAAGTCATCAACACTGTTCTCGCTGAAATCGGTCTTGGAAAGACAGATGTCAAGACAGCTGCTAAGACAGTTAACGACGCTTGGAAGGCTTGGAACAAGTAAGATTCTAAGATACAGTATTATGGGGCGGGTCCAAGGATCCGCCCTTTTGACTCAAAAAAGGATAAATATGAAAACTATTGATTGTCTTCTTACACCTAAAATTAAATCGGAAAATGTAACCTTTGATACACTAATTGGATACCCTCTTGATTGTGAGAAGGTAATATGTGATGAAAATATAGTAGAAATATCAAAAGAAAAAATCGTAATTAAGGGAAGAGGAAAGGATGAGCTATATCTAGGGGAAGGATATGTAAGACAGCTTTCTCTTATTTTTAACGGTTCCCTTCCTGTCTGTTCTTTCTCTTTCTATTCACCGTCCTTTAAGTATAGAGGCTTTCATATTGACTGCTCCCGACACTTTGTCCCAAGAGAGGAGTTGTTGAGGATAATAGATGCCATGAGTCTTGTAGGCTTTAATTATTTCCATTGGCATCTTACAGACGACCAGGGCTGGAGATTCCCGGTGACCGGTTATGATAAGTTGGAAGAAATCTCATCAAAGAGATATATATACGATAACAATGACCAAAAACACCTACATCAGGGCTTCTATCATAGGGAGGACTTGGAGTATGTGAATAAATACTGTAAGGAAAAGGGAATTACTGTCATTCCTGAAATAGAGACTCCGGGACATGCAGAAGCATTAATCGCCGCTTATCCTGAGTTCGGCTGCACAGGAAAGAAAATCGAAGTACAGAATAACTGGGGCGTATTTGAGAATGTGATGAACCCCTCATCAGAGGAGCTTTGGGTATTCTTGGATGCTGCAATAAAGGAGTTGGCATCTATTTTTGATGGTCCTTATATCCATATTGGCGGTGACGAGTGCCCCCATACACAATGGGAGGATCATGAAGGCTGTAAATCCATAATGAGGGAAAACGGTCTTTCGGATACATCAGAGCTTCAAGGTTGGTTTACTTCCCGTGTCAGTGGAATAGTAAAAAAGTATGGAAAGAGAGCCATCGGTTGGGATGAAGTGGTGGATGCTCCGGAGATAGACAAGGATGTAGTCGTCATGAGCTGGAGAGGACTGAGCGGGGCGAGAACTGCATCAAATCGAGGACATAACGTAATACTGTGCCCTGAAAACGGCGGATGCTATTTTGACCGTTATCCATCCCGTGAGCCTTGGGAATTGGGAAATCTGTCCCTTTCCATTCCTAAAGACTCCTATGATTTGGATATCTCAATGAAGGAACTTGATGAAGAAAGAAGATCTCTCGTACTTGGAGCCCAGTGCTGCATTTGGGGTGAGAAGATTCATAGTGGAAGAGAGATGGAGTTCATGCTGTTCCCCCGTGCATACATCTTGGCTGAGAATCTTTGGCTTGGAGAAGATAGAAAAGACTGGGAGAAGATGAAGGACAGAAAAGATGTCTTGGCTCTTATTTCATATAAGATGGATTTGTTGTGTAATCCTGGAAAATGGGAGTGATAAACATAGTTTGTCTTGATATAGATTAGGCCGCCTTTTTCGGGCGGCCTGAACATTATATTCTCGATACATCCATTACTGTAAGTTCTTCTTTGAACTTCTCTTCCTCTGTGTCCTGCTTTGGAGTAAACGTTATCGTCTTATTCTCTCCAGGAAGCAGAGTAAAGAAGTTGTCGGAGAATCTGCCGTCTATATTGCCGCTTTCAACAACAGCGTAGAATGCAGGGTGTTTTGTTTCCAGAGTAATGGAGAATGAACCGTCTTCCTTCTTTTCTACATTGCTGAAGGCTATCCAGCTTTTCTTGATATCAGAGTTCTTCACCCTCTCCATGAGAATACTTCTCTCTTCTCTCTCTCCGTCACACTCCGTCTCTGCGATAATGAAGGTATTGTCTCTGTTGTATGCAGATTCATAGAGCTCTTCTACATCCACGACTCTCATACTTTCGATAGTAAGAGAGTGCTTTCTCTCTTCAAGAGTATTACCCTCATAGTCCATGACCCTTACTCTCATCTCTACATTCTTTCTTTCCTTTGTATCGTTGACCGCCTTGATGAAGACTCTGCCTTTATCTATGTACAAAAGTGGAGCTACCTGGGCATAGAAATGCTTGATGGCATAGTGCAAAGCCTTCCATCTGCCGTTGTATTCTATGCTGGACCAGGATGCTACAGGCCATACATCATTTAGCTGCCATATGAGAGTACCCATACAATATGGCATTAAAGAACGCCAGTATGTGACGGCAGTTTCTATTGCAAGAGCCTGCTGTACTTGAGATAGATAGAGGCTGGACTCAAAGGATGACGGATATTTGAAAGAACGTGTAAACTGCTCCATCATTATCTGATTGCCCCTGTCATTCTTCTGGTGGTGAAGCATTACAGGAGATGTCAGGTCAAACTGATCGTGGGGGCAGAATGTATTGACAACCTGTAGAGAGGAGAAGGACTGATATCCGAACTCAGAACAGAAGCGAGGCTTTACCGTGTGATAGAAATCGAAGTCTTTTCCTTCATGCCAAACAGACCAGAAGTGCATGTCACCCTTGCCGTCGCTATGCCAGTTGTCGCTATAGTCCCCGGGGCCTGCACAAGGAGAAGATGGCCAGAATATTCGGTCCCTGTCTTCTTCCATCACGATTCTTCCGACTGTATCGTCGTTGAGTCTTTCATAGTCTTTAAGGTATCTCTCTCTATTGTTTATGGTCTCTTCGTACCAAGTAAGAGCACCCAGATCCTCATTGTTTCCACACCATAGTGCGATACATGGATGGGTCTTAAGCCTTCTGATCTGATCTCTCAACTCCTTCTCCACACTATTAAGGAACCACTTGTCGGAAGGGTATGTAGAGCAGGCGAACATCATATCGTGGTATAAGAGGATCCCCTTTTCGTCACATAGATCATAGAAATCTTCTTTTTCATACCAGCCGCCTCCCCAGACACGGATCATATTCATGTTGGCGTCCACTGCATCCTGTAAGAGTTCGTCATACCTCTCTCTCGTCATACGGGAAGGGATTGCGTCGAGAGGAATCCAGTTTGCACCTTTAGAGAAGATATCTCTGCCGTTAACAGAGATTGTCAGCTCCTTTCCACCCATAGTAGGCTGGTTCTTTACTACAAGTGTCCTGAAGCCTACCTTTCTTTCCTTCTTGTCACCATCTACAGTGACTTGGGCTTTATATAATTTGTGGTCGCCGAAGCCGTTGGGCCACCATTTCTCCACTTGGTCTTCATCTATCGACAGGAAGGCTGAGTATTTATTTGTACCCTTTTTAAGATCAAAGGTTCCTTCAATGGTGTTTCCAGCGATTTCAGCCTTCACGGAGACTGTTTTTTCTTTAATTGATTCTACGAGGCATTCAAACTCAACTTCCCATTTGCCCTCCTTGAGTCTTGGAATGACAGAAAAGCTTTCAAAGAGAGAAGAGCCTGTCTCTATAAGTTTGATGCTCTCATGAATACCTGTGCTCATGATACATGGACCCCAGTCCCAGCCTGCATTGCACTGAGTCTTTCTGACTAAGTTTCGATAAGGCGAGTCGTTTGGATAACGGGAACAAGGAATAGGGTAGGAAAGCTTGTCATTTCTTTCTATAGCCAGGCTCTCAGAAGAGCGGAATGAGAAAGAGACTGTGTTTTCCCCATCATTAAGGAACTGTGTTATGTCAATAAAGTGGATTTGGTGTTCGTTTTCAAATCCTTTGACCTTTTCTCCGTTAATAAAGAGTCGTGCGACAGTATCGACTTTCTCAAGCCTTATGAAGACTCGTTCATCTTTCTTCTCCCAATTGAAAGACCTGTAGATCGTCCAGTCACCCCTGCCGACAAATAGAATATCCAATTCGTTCATTCCATAGTAGGGGTCGGGGATAGTGTTATTTTTTATGAGAGTGTCATGAACGTCTCCTGGAAGTTCCATGTCCCACTCCATGTTTTCTTTGATTCCAAACTTGTTGTCTTCAATTTTATCTGCTCTGAGTTTCCAGAGACCGTCAAGAGTTATTTCTTTCATTATTCCTCCTTCAGCGACAATAAAAGTCTATAGATAGTTTATTGTTTTGAATACATGTTTTCTGAACTAACCCCATTTTTTATATACATTTAGAGCGATTAAATGGCGATATGTGCAATCTGTGAAATGATGGACAATGTCACTTTTATATCTTCATATCTTCTATATATTGACAAGTTAGATTTAACTAACTTATAGTTTTAATTGATAAGTTAGGTGAAGCTAACTAAGGAGAATAATATGATACCTCTTTCTTTTTCGCCAGTTGGAAGCGAAATGACAGTGAAGGCTTTGGGAGGAAAACCGGAAGTAAAGAGACATTTGGAGTCTTTGGGGTTTTCCAATGGGACCAAGGTGGTGGTCACCTCGGTTATAAGCGGGAACGTAATAGTCAAGGTAAAGGAATCCCGAATAGCCATAAGTCAGGAGATGGCAAGAAAAATAATGGTCTGATAAAGGAGAAGAAATATGAGGACTCTTAAAGAAGTGAAAATCGGCGAAAGCGTAAAAGTGAAGGCTCTGAAGGGTGAAGGCCCTGTGAAAAGAAGAATCATGGATATGGGAATAACAAAAGGTGTAGAGATTTTTGTAAGAAAGGTTGCACCTCTCGGGGATCCTATTGAAGTAAATGTCAGAGGCTATGAGTTGACAATTAGAAAGAGTGAAGCTGAGAACATAGACGTGGAATAAAGAGGTAAAAAATGAATATAAGAATCGCATTGGCTGGTAATCCGAATTCCGGTAAGACAACCTTGTTCAACAATCTGACTGACTCAAATCAATATGTTGGAAACTGGCCTGGGGTAACAGTAGAAAAGAAGGAGGGGAGACTAAAAAAGCACAGTAATGTCAAGATAATAGACCTTCCCGGCATTTACTCCCTGTCTCCATACACCAGTGAAGAAGTAGTGGCGAGAAACTACCTTATAGACGAAAAACCTGAAGCCATACTTAACATTGTGGATGGAACAAACTTGGAAAGAAATCTATATCTTTCCTTGCAGCTGCTGGAGTTGGGAATACCAATGGTCATCGCCCTTAATATGAGCGACGTGGTGAGAAAGAATGGTGATAAGATCAACGTCCCCCTTCTTTCCCAAACCCTGGGTTGCCCTGTTGTGGAGATATCTGCACTGAAGGGGGAGAACACACTATCTGCAGCAGAGGCGGCTATAAAAGAGAGTGAAAGGAACAATAGAAATCACAAGCATATATTCTCTGAAAGAGTGGAGAATGCTTTGGCCTTTATCGAAAAAGAAGCACTCCAAAATATAGAAGAGAGGGAAAGAAGATGGTATGGGGTGAAGCTTTTCGAGAGAGACGAAAAAATACTTGAAAAGTTAAACTTGGAAAAGTTTGTCATCTCTGAAATCCAGAAAGAAATAACCAGTGTTGAAAAGGAAATGGACGATGACGGGGAGTCCATAATAACAAGCGAGAGATACCGCTATATTGAGAGTGTATTGAAGACTTGTTATAAGAAAAGCGGAAAGACTCTTTCCACTTCCGATAAAATAGACCGTATTGTAACAAACAAGTATCTCTCTCTTCCTATTTTTGCTCTCGTAATGTGGCTTGTTTACTTTGTTTCAGTGACGACCATTGGAACAATGTGTACTGACTGGGTGAATGACGGATTATTCGGTGACGGTTTCTTCTTATTTGGAAAAGGAAGAAGTGCTTACAGCGAGAGCATGGAAGAATATACAACATCTATGGACATCGTCAACGCTTTTGGTGGAGAAAGGGAGTACAACGAAAGCCTACTGAAAGAGGTTATTGAGGAAAATAATCATTCTTCGACGGCCAGTTATACTATCGTTGACGAAGAGACACTATCGGAAGAAGTTGTGGAAGTCGGATATGAAGACCTGCTCTCCGCCTCTGATGTCCTTATTTCTTATGACTTCACTGAGCCTGAAACAAAAGATTATGGCATCTGGGTTCCAGGGCTCCCTGCTTTGATAGAGAGTGGACTGGAGAAAATCGGATGCAAAGAATGGCTTATGGGACTGATACTAGACGGAATTGTAGCGGGAGTGGGTGCCGTACTGGGCTTTGTTCCTCAGATGTTCGTTCTATTTCTGTTTCTTGCGCTTCTTGAAGACTGCGGATACATGGCTAGAATCGCCTTTGTCATGGACCGAGTGTTCCGTAAGTTCGGGTTATCAGGAAAGTCTTTTATTCCAATCTTGATCGGCACAGGCTGTGGAGTTCCTGGTGTCATGGCGTCGCGTACCATTGAGAATGAGAAAGATAGAAGAATGACCATTATGACCACCACCTTCATTCCTTGCGGGGCGAAGCTACCCTTCATCGCACTTATTGCAGGAACCATATTCGGCGGGGAAGCCTGGGTGGCTCCATTTGCATATTTCCTGGGAATGTTTGCAATTATCACCAGCGGAATAATATTGAAAAAGACAAAGAAGTTTTCCGGGGAACCGGCTCCCTTTGTCATGGAACTACCTTCTTATCATATGCCTACAGCAAAGAACGTACTGTTATCAATGTGGGAGAGAGGTTGGTCATTTATTAAGAAAGCGGGAACCATCATTCTTCTTTCCACCATTGTAGTATGGTTCACTTCTTTCTTCGGCTTCACGGAAGAAGGCTTCAGAATGCTCTCTGTAGAAGAACTTGACCACTCTATTCTCGCATTCCTGGGTTCTCTTATCGCCTGGATATTCTATCCTCTTGGCTGGGGGGACTGGCAGAGCACAGTTGCAACCATCACTGGACTGGTTGCAAAAGAGAATATTGTAGGAACACTTGGAATTCTATATGGTGCGGAAAAAAGTGCATTCATTGGCATATCACAAGCTTTTACTAAGGTTTCAGGACTATCATTTTTGTGCTTCAACCTTCTTTGTGCACCTTGTTTTGCAGCTATAGGCGCCATAAAAAGGGAGATGAACGATAACAGGTGGACATGGTTTGCACTTATTTATCAGTGTCTATATGCATATTTCGTAGCCTTTGTAATTAATCAGTTCGGTCTATTGCTAACGGGAAGACCAAACATTTTGTTGCTGGCATTGGCAGTCCTGACATCGGCTTATTTCTTGTATGCGCTGATCAAAAAAGATAGGAGAGTAAAAGTATGAATATACCGACTTTGATCGTTTTATTGGTCTTACTTCTAGTGGTGGGGGCTGTAGTATTCAGTTTAGTTAAGAAAAAGAAAAAAGGAGGAGGCTCCTGTTCCTGCGGCTGCTCTAGTTGCAGCATGAAGGGGTCCTGCCATAAGTAATGGGAAGGGTGTCGAATATGGCACCCTTTTTAAACAAAAAACTTTCTAGATTCTATAAAGCCACATATAATCAGAAAAGGCGGAATCATAATATGAAAATAAAAACAAAGAACTCTGATTATAAGAGCGTCATGGCTATGGCCAGGGAAGAGAGGAAAAAACCATTAAGACCAAATATCTTTTTCCGTTCCCTACTTGGAGGACTCTCGTGGCCGACTCTTAAGAAAGTCCACTTCAAACTTGAAAAGAAGAATATGGAGAGGCTGGGAAAGAAAGAGTGCGCCCTGTTTCTAATGAACCACTCGTCATTTATAGACTTGAAGATCGCTTCCTGTATTCTCTATCCAAGACCCTTCAATATCATATGCGAGGCTGACGGTTTTGTAGGGAAAGAGGGGCTTATGAGAGCCATCGGATGTATTCCGACACATAAGTTCGTTTCAGAGACTTCTCTTGTGAAAGATATGATGTACTCCGTAAGAACTCTAAAAGACTCCATACTATTATATCCGGAGGCTTCATATTCTTTTGACGGGACTACTCCCACTCCTCTTCCGGAGAGTCTTGGAAAGATGATCAAGCTTTTGAAGATCCCTGTTGTCATGATAGAGACATTCGGAGCATTTCATCGTGATCCTTTATATAACAGGCTTCAGATAAGAAAAGTAGATGTAAGTGCCAAGATGGAGTATATATTGTCTCCTGAAGATATAGCAGAAATGAGTGCCGATGAGATAAACGCCGTGATCAAGCCTCACTTTGCTTTTGACCACTTTAAGTGGCAGAAAGAAAATGGTGTGAGAATTCCCGAGTCATTTAGGGCGGATGGGCTCTCCAGCGTACTCTATAAGTGTCCTCACTGCCAGAAAGAAGGAATGATGAAGAGTTCCGGTACTACAATAAAGTGTACTTCATGCTCAGAAGAGTGGAATCTTGAAGAGGACGGAAGCATAAAGAATAAAAAAGGTGACGATACATTCACTTCTATTCCCTCCTGGTCAAAGTGGGAGAGAGAAGAGGTGGAAAAAGAGATAGACAGGGGAGAATACAAGGTCGACGTAAGAGTAAATATCCTTATGCAGAGGGGGAATAGCGCCATATTCGATATTGGAAAGGGTAGACTGGTACACACCTCTGATGGTTTTCATCTCTCCTCCGATGACAAGGCCTTGGATTTCAGACGTTATCCTTTGGACAACTACTCTGTAGCATCGGACTTATATTGGTATGAGAAAGGCGATATGATCAGTATCGGGGATACTGAGAAAGTATTCTATTGTTTCCCTATAGAAAAGTGTGATGTAGCTGCAAAGGTCAGAATGGCCACAGAGTATATTTACAGGAAGGCGAACGAGGAGCTGAGGGAGAAGAAAATCGCAAAATAAAGAGAAATTGGTATTTGCCCTTTATTTGTGATAACATAGTGTCATGACAACTTTGGTTTTGGATCCTCAAGCTTCCATTAATGAAGTCCTTTCTACTGCACCCGATGGACCTTTGACCCTCATTCTGAAAGAGGGCATTTGGAGAGAGAAGGTATTTGTAAACCGCCCCGATGTCACCCTGATCAGTGAAGAAGGGGCTAGGATCGACAACGACGATAGGCACGGAACTATTAGAGACGGAAAGGTATTCAACACCGGAGATAGTGCGACTTTTACAGTTTCAGCTCCAAACTTTTCTGCATTAGGCATTACTTTTTCCAATTCATTTGATTATCAGAAGGGGAAGGCGTGGAATCAGGAACAAAAAGACGGAGGAAAGAAGATGGATCTGCAGGCCGTGGCGTTTCGCACCGCTTTCGGTTCCGACCATGCTTCTTTCCGTGCCTGTACATTTCTCGGGTGGCAGGATACTCTCTATTTGGATTCAGGATCCGCACTATTTGAAGACTGTACAGTTAAAGGTTCTGTAGACTTTATTTTCGGTTCAGGATCCGCCTTGTTTCAAGGCTGTGAGATAGTATCCCGAGGCCCGGGGTTTGTGGCCGCCCCCTCTACTTTTGAAAGCGATGAACTGGGATTTATCTTTCATGACTGTGTATTCTCAAAAGAAGGAAATACCGAGAAAAACTCTGTCTTCGTGGCCAGACCTTGGCATCCGGCGGGAAGCGAGAACAGAAATCCGATGGTTTTACTTCTCGACTGCACTCTCGCTCCTCATATTCATCCTTATCTTTGGACAGATATGGCTTCAAAACGTCCCGATGGAACAGAAAAGGTTTGGCGAGGTGACAACTCCAGGTTTTTCATATCATCACCAGGAAAAGAGAACATCAAAATAGATGAAGCAAATAAACTGTTAAAGCTGATGATGTCCCGTTTATAAGAGTCCTATGGCTCTTGCCTCTTTCTCTATACCTATAAGATAAAATACTTCCCTCTTAAAGTGGTAGAAGACTTCCATGAATACTTCCAATATATTGTTCCTAAGTTCGTTTTCACTTGAATTGTCCTCAACATAGGCTTTTCCCTCTTCGCTTACTTTTTCAATGAGAGAATAGTCGAAGTTCTTGAGGGCCCAAAGAGTAGTATCCAAGGAAGACTCCAGTTTTTCTTCTTCGTCGTCAGGTAGAAGAGGGAAAAAATCCAAACCTGTCATATTCTCCACTTCATCCACTGTCACGGCAAAGTAAGAAAGGGGCTCCTTTGAGTTTTCATGAGGCATAATAAATCCTATGGCCTTTACAGTGGGGGCTGAATAATCAAGAATGACCTTATAAAAATAGTTGGGGACGGCTACTTTATTTTCTCCGATCGTCTCATATGGTCCGTCAGTCAAGACAGGTCCTGTTACAACATAAATGCATTCGTCTTCATAGGCTATGGATCTGACCGCCTCTTCCAAGTCGCTCCATATCCCTGCATTGAAGGCATGGGTCTGGGGACACATGTTCGATAGATAGAAAGTATCGTTCATGGCATCAAAAGACCATCTGAAGTCTGCTGCCGGTGCCATATGTCCTCTGTCATAACCCGATTTCTTGTAGTCGTTCAGAGTGGCGCTTCCTGTTGATACTGCTTTGTCTTCCCTGAAGTTATCTTTACGCTCTACGCTTTGAGTCACCACTTCTTCCCGTGTCAGCTCATATGCAACCCACTGGGGAACTTCATATTCCTCGTTGTAGGATAGAGTGTATCCCGTGTGATGTATTACTTCCCCCTTTCCTCCGGAGGGTATTTCAAGATTCTCTATATATGAGGGATTATATCCGTCTCCCATCTCACTCTCAGTGGGAGTGAGAAAAGCCAATACCACAAAGAGTATTGCCAGTATTAAGAAAAGAAATATTATTCTCTTAAGGGCCTTGTTTCCTTTTTTCTTCTTTTTACTTCTTGCCATATAAATTGCTCCTACGTGTCTCTATCCTTGCTTTTTCAAGTGTGAGAAGAATTGACGCAAGAGTCTTTTTTTCTTCGACACTTAATTCCTCTATAGCCTTCTTGATCTCTGGAAAACGTTTGGCTGCAGCTTCAGGCATCAGCCATACGTTCTCTTCTTCAGTAGCTTTCAATATTTTATATAATACCTCCACCAAGGTTTCTCTTTCATTCTTGTCCAGCATTTTTAAGAAATTTTTAACAGTGCTGTCGATTTTATGGCTTCTGTAAGTAATATCAGGTTGAGTAATAAACTTTCCACCGGAGAGAAGCCAGGTAAAGGCATCGTGCTGTAAAAGTCCGAGAGACGATGATTTTACCACCACTGAATTTTCAGTAGTGTTAAACAACATCCCGATTATTGAAGAGGATGGAATATAAGAGCGTGTAATACCCTGAATCTTCTCCCATCTTTCTTTTTCTATCATGGAGTCTGGAAGACCAGGCGCGTCAAAGATATAGATGTCTTTTATTTTGTTGAATACTTCTTCCTTTGCCTTTAATGCGGCATACAGGGCCAAGGTCCCGCCTTTGCTGTGGCCTAGAATATGGATGCCGTCTATATTCTCAGTCACTTTCTCAAGACTCTCCAAAGCTCTCTTTTCCGATGGTATTTCTTCACATATAGCCATATTGAAGTCTTCTTTCCATCCAGTGAGACTTTCGTCGGTTCCCCTGTACACAAGGTAGTATTCGCTTCCTTCTTGAAAGAGGGCTGCTGCATATTGCTCTGCGCCTTTATCATCTTCTATCTTTTCCCCTACGGCTGATAAAAGCTTCAAGTCTTTATAACGCTCTGAAGCGGAAACCCTCTTCCATAACTTCACCTGGTTTACTTCAAAGCCCATCACCTCATCCTCTGAAAGGGGGCAGGCATAAGATAGAAGCTCTTTTACAGGTTTCCCGAACATCTCTTTAGGTATTGTCTCTAATTTCTGGTACTCAAGAATTGTTATGATCAACATATCCACTTCGTAAAAGGGAATAGCGTTCTTACTTATAGAACCCAACCATAGAAGAGTGTCTAGAATATTACTTTTATTTGTCACTGTGTCTTCTCCTTGTAAGGTGGTGATACAATAGATATTCCAAGGTAAAAAGAAGTAGAAAAGACATTATCGCCCTTGGACTCGACGTCTCGCTTTCCAGTATGAAGAAAGATTTAGATGATAAACTTGAACCTTTATAATTTGCAACAATAGACACCACAAGATTGTTGGATAGGTGCATGGCAAGAGGAAACTCGAAGCCTTTTGAAATGATGGCGCCTGCCATCGTCATCGTACCCCAGAGAAAATAGTGTATCACCGCCCAGTATCCACCTACTGCCCATACTTCCCTATTCAGAAGATGGGGAAGTGTGAATAACAGTCCTGAAACAAGAGATAAGAGAGCACGATTACTCTTTTTCTCCAGTCTGTCCAAGCCTACCGCCATAAAAGGAATAATGCGGAAGATATACTCTTCGACAGTTATTTGGATTGGAATAAATAAAAGCGAGAAAAATAGAGAGATTATTTTGTCCCCCATCGGCTCTGGGTTTACTTTCGCTCCCTCCAAAAGAGAAAAAACAGAAAGAAAAACAAAAGAAGAACATAAGAAAACGAAAAAGAGAGGGAGGGAGAATGTTCTTTCTTTTGAGACGGAGAAATCATCTAGGAGTCTTTTCTTTTTCAGAAGGATCAAAATGAAGAAAGTAAAGATGGACGGAATAAAAAGAGAGACGTAAGAGAGGGGGAAAGCGCTAAAAAATGGAAACAACAGAGCATAAACAACAGGTCCTATTATTAAATAGGAAAGAGAAGCTACGACAAAGGATATTCCCCACTCAATGAGATTATTATTCTTCAAAGACTCTCCACCGCCTTCTTTATTCTCAAAAGCGCATTATTGATTCTGTCCCTGCTTGTTCCGTAGTTGAATCTGACGAATTTGTAGTATTGGTCTCCAAACCAAGAACCGTCGTTCATTGCAGTATCCGCCTCCACTCCGAAGAACCTGGAGAGGACTCCTCCTGAAGGAGAATCATATTTCTCCGGGTTCGCATCTACTCTCTTCTTTATTTTGTCATAAACTCCAGAGCAGTCGAGGAATGTTACAAAAGATGCCTTTCCGTTCACCATCTTAATCCCCAGATCGTTCTCATTGAAGAAAGAAGCTATCATATCGGCATTCTCTCCAAGGTAATTACAAAGTTCTTTGTTCCATTCAAGTCCATCTTTATATGCGGCTTCAGTCAACTCTCCGATCAAATACCCCGGCTCCGATACCCATAATGCACTCTGTGCATGCTTAAACCTCTCTAGGGTGGAATCGGAACTGAAAATAGCTATGGCGCTATGTTCTCCTGCAACGTTAAATGTCTTAGAAGGGGCCATAAGAGTGACGGTCTCCGCATTTATCTCCCCATTTGCTTTCCCCATAGGAATATGAGTGTATCCAGGATGGACCAGGTCTCCATGAATCTCGTCGGAGACGACAGGGATATCAAGCTCTTTCGCTGTTCTTAATACAAACTCCAGCTCATCTTTTGTGAATACAAGCCCCGATGGATTGTGAGGTGAGCAGAAAAGAATCATCTTTGATCTTTTTGCACTCTCTACAAATCTTTCCCTGTCAAGAAAGTAAGAGCCATCTTTATAACCAAGCTCATATTCTTCCATCACTCTGTCGTTAAGAGAGCAAAGGATTCTGAATGGCCTATATGTAGGACTTGGAACCAGAATCCTGTCGCCTTTATTTGTGAGAAGGTTGATGCACATAGAGACTCCATGCAGCAAACCCATGGAGTAGAGTATATTCTCTTTAGGAACAATCCAGTCATGCTTTTTTTCTAACCAAGACGCCGCTATTTCCCTGAAAGTGGGAAAAGAAGGGTAGCCGAAGACTCCCAGTGAAGCAAGTTCCTCTGCCTTTGCCTTTATGTGGGGCTCAGGTTTAAAGTCCATATCCGCAACCCAAAATGGCTCTGCGTCTCTATTTACTGCAATACTGGCGATGGCGTTCTTATTCCATTTTTCGCTGTTTGTGCCAATTCTGTCCGCCGTCTCGTCGAAAAAACTCTTCATCGTCTCCTCAGCTCCTCTGGTTTTACCAGACCTTTGTAATGGTCGTTTCTTCCCTCATACTTTATTGCTTTTTGGGGGCAATAATTATAGCAGGCGTAGCAATGTAGACACTCGTCTCCGATCTCTGCTTTCTTTCCCACCATCTTAATGTTGCCCGAGGGGCAGATAGAAGCGCAGATGCCGCAGCGTATGCAGTCGTCGCCGACACTCATTTTTTTGTCTTTGGCCCCGGGACCGGTTTTACCGGCCATCTTTGACATCAACTTTCCAAAAAGAGGTTTGCCTGGAAGTTTGATCTCCTCTTTTTCAATGTCTTCTATTGCTTTTTTAATTCTTTCTTCAGCCTTAGATAGAATCTCTTTTGTCTTCTTCTCGTCAGGAACCCTTCTTATTAGGGGAAGATATGAGTCTGGATAACGAATGGAGAGAGAGTAGCTCAGTCCTATTCCTATTTCCTGGAGAGAACGGTCCAACATCCACTCTGCATTCTTTCCACCGCTACCACAGGTAATCAGTGAGAATACATATTGCAAAGAGGAGTTATCACGGTCCTTGAGCGTGTCGTTAATAAATTCTCTGACAGGGTATGGCACTCCGCCCATATAGACGGGGAAGAATATACCGAGTCTTGTAATATCATCGTCTAATACGGCGTCGCCTTCATTTATTCTGATAATATCTACCAGCTCCGCCCCTTTGATTCTTTTCGCCAACGCCAAGGTGTTTCCTGTGCCTGTGTAATATGCTATGACAGTCTTTTCCATTTAATTCTCCAACTCTTTCAATAGATCAAAGAATGTAGGGAAGGTGACGGAAGCGGCGCTTACGTCATCTATCTCTGTTTCTTCTTCCGTCTTTGTACCAAGAATAGAGAGAGCCATGATGACTCTATGGTCTCCGTAACCCTTGGCCCATCCTCCCTTTACTCTTCCTTTTCCATGGATTATCAAGGAGTCTCTACTCTCTTCCGCCTCAACGCCCAGGGCATTTAGATTCTCTCTCATTACGCTGATTCTATCTGTCTCCTTGATTCTTGCCTGCTCTACGTTGCCAAGTATTGTATCGCCATAGGCGAAGGCTGCAGCTACCGATAGGGCTGGGAGCGTGTCTGGAATGGCGTTGAGGTCAAAAACTCCGCCTTCCAGCCTTTCAGGTCCTTTTACAGTGACAGACATACCGTTCCACTCCACTTTACATCCCATTTTTTCAAGGATACAGAGTATTTCTTTATCCCCTTGGGTTGAGTTTTTATCCAACCCTTCCACTGTCACTTCAGAGCCATGGATTGCTGCGGCTACAAAGAAAAATGACGCGGAGGAGAAGTCCCCCTCTATATATGTGTCAAGGCTCTTGTAACTCTGTCCTCCCTTGATCCATGCTTCTTCTAAGTCGTCGCTGATTTTGTACTCTATTCCTTCTTCATCCAGCCACTTCAGCGTCATCTTTACATAGGGCTTCTCAAATAGGACCGAACACTTTATGTGGCTGTCGCCTATTGCAAGGGGTGCGCCTAACAAGAGTCCTGAAAGATACTGGCTGGTTTTACACTCGATAGTGCACTCTCCTCCATCCAAGGGTCCACGTATGGATGCAGGAGGAAAGCCCTCTGTGCTTTCTGTCTCGGCTCCAAGACTCTCCAAAGCGTCCAACAATGGCTTGAGAGGTCTCTTTCGAAGCATTTCGTCTCCATCGATATTCACTTTTATCCCAAGAGAAGAAAGCATAGGAAGAGATAAATACTCTGTAGTGCCGCTGTTTCCTGCATCTATATTCAGTTCATCCATATCTAAAAAGGCGGAGGTGGCGTCCAGTGTGATGTTACAGTCGTCGTCGATAATTACATCAGCGCCCATAGCTTTGACTGCATTAATACAGGATTCTGTATCGTCAGAAATAAGAGGATGCTTGATGTATGAAACACCACGGGAGAAAGCAGAGATGAGAAGGGCTCTGATAGTCTGGCTTTTAGATGATGGAATTGTTATTTTTCCACTTAGTTTTACAGAAGGTACTTTCATGCCTTCATTATATGTGAAAAGAAAAGATAAATAAATCGAAAGAGCCAAAAAGAGGAAAAATCATACGGTTTTTTATTCAATAAGATGCATATTTATGCGTGGTTCTTGAAATAAACATGTAGAATATGGTAAAGTTCGCCCCATATTACCTACGGGTCAAACAGGCAGGCGAAAGGATGAATCCAAAAACACTTAGTTATATTATTAAAAGAATTCTGCTTGCTGTTCTGACGGTATGGATTGTTTTGACTATTACTTTCTTTGTAATGCACTTTGTTCCTGGTGGTCCATTTGCCAGTGAAAAAGCCATTACTCCTGCAGCTCAGGCTGCACTTGAAGCAAAGTATGGTCTTGATAAGCCTCTTATGGAACAGTATTGGACATATTTGGTGGATGCATTCACTAAATTTGATTTCGGACCATCTCTCAAGCAAAGAGGAAGAATGGTCATCGATGTTATAAAGGATGGCCTCAAGACATCTGTAAAACTGGGTGTCATAGCAGCAATATGGGCGACAATTGTCGGTGTCGTATTGGGTGCTTTGGCGGCACTTAGAAGAAACACAATAATAGACAGGATTGTTATGGTCATATCCACGGCCTTTGTCTCCATGCCGTCGTTTATCATGGGGTCTTTGCTGCTGTTGTTATTCTCAGTAAAGCTGGGACTTGTCCCTGCCAACGGTGAGACAGCCAAGGGCTTGATCCTTCCTGTAATCACTTTGGGTCTCTCCCCTATGGCCAATATAATAAGACTTACAAGGTCCAGCATGCTTGATGTTCTTGGTCAGGATTACATCAGGACAGCCAGAGCCAAGGGTGTTGCACCTGCAAAGATCATCTTCGGCCATGCACTTAAGAATGCATTGATACCTGTCATTACATATGTGGGTCCTATGCTTGCGTATATTGTTACAGGAAGTCTTGTAGTAGAGCAGATCTTTGCTGTTCCTGGAATCGGAAGAGCCTTTGTACAATCAATCATCAACAGAGATTATTCCATGATTATGGGTACTACAATTGTATTGGCTTCCCTTATCGTAATAATGAACCTTATTTCCGACATCCTCTATAAGATCGTGGATCCGAGAATTGATTTCAGCTGAGGAGGATAGAGATGCTAAATAGAAACAAACCATTCAGCATTCAGCAGGATCTCGGTGACTTCAGACCTGCTACTGATAAAGAAAAAGAGTACCTGGTACAGATGAGACCATCTTCAACCTTCTTCAAAGACGGTTTAAAGCGTTTCAAGAAGAATAAGGTCGCAATGGTATCTTTCTTCATTATTGTAATAATCACATTGGGCTGTATCGTAATCCCATTCTTCTGGCCATACGCCTACGATGCCCAGCTTGGCGTAACACCGGGAAAGCCAGTTGATCCTTCTTTCAAGAATCTTAAGCCATTTGAATATGGTAAGACTGAATTGAAACGAATAGCGGCGGGAGAAAAGGTGTTCCCCCATGTGTTTGGAACAGACGGCGCGGGGCGTGATTACTTTATTCGTATCGTATATGGAACAAGAATCAGTCTTGCAGTCGGATTCTTTGCATCCATCATTGTTCTTTTAATTGGTCTTACAGTCGGAAGTATCTCAGGTTACTTCGGTGGAAAAGTAGACCTTGTGATAATGAGAATTGTAGATATAATCTACTCTCTCCCAGATATGCTCATGGTCATTTTGCTTGCCTCTGTAATCAGAGAGCCGCTTTCTAGTGTCATGGAAGGTACAGTGTTCGAGAAGATTGGCAGCAACATTATTTCTCTCTTCATCGTGTTTGGTCTTTTGTACTGGGTATCCATGTCACGTCAGATAAGAGGACAGATACTCTCTCTGAGAGAGCAGGAGTATGTTCTTGCTTCCCGCACGGCAGGAGCCAAGGGCAAATGGGTGATCACAAAGCACCTTCTTCCCAACTGTATTTCCGTTATAATCATTTCTACAGCTCTCCAGATTCCATCTGCAATCTTTACAGAAAGCTATCTTTCATTCCTTGGCCTTGGTGTCAACGCTCCAATGCCGAGCCTCGGTTCCCTGGCTTCCGACGCCCTCAATGGAATGTACAGCTATCCGTCGAGACTTATTATCCCGGCGATAATGATTTCGCTCATCGTCCTCTCCCTTAACCTTTTCGGTGACGGACTGAGAGACGCATTTGACCCGAAGCTCAACGGTTAAGGAGGAAGATATGGCATTATTGGAAGTTAGAAATCTTCAGACAAGCTTCTTTACCGATGCAGGAGAAGTCAAAGCTGTAAACGGAGTATCATTTAACCTTGACCATGGAAAGGTCTTGGGTATCGTAGGAGAGTCTGGTTCCGGTAAATCTGTAACTGCGTACTCAGTCATGCAGATCCTTGCATCTACCGGAAAGATCAAGGAAGGCTCGTCAATAAAATTCGATGGCCAGGAATTGGTCGGTGCAGGAGAAGGCGTAATGAAGCATATCAGAGGCGGAAAAGTCTCCATTATCTTCCAGGACCCTATGACTTCTCTTAACCCTACTTATTCCATCGGACATCAGCTTGTGGAGGCTATTATGCTCCACACAGACAGAAACAAGAAGGAAGCTTGGGACAGGGCTGTGGAGATGTTGAAGCTTGTCAACGTCAACGAGCCTGAGAAGAGAATGAAGCAGTATCCTTATGAGTTCTCAGGTGGTATGAGACAGAGAGTCATGATCGCCATGGCTCTTGCCTGCGAGCCGGATATTCTTATTGCCGACGAGCCTACAACTGCCCTCGACGTTACAATCCAGGCCCAGATATTGGATTTGATGAAGGATTTGCAGAAGAAGCTTGGAATGGCAATCATCCTTATCACCCATGACCTGGGAGTAGTGGCACAGATGTGCGATGAAGTAATCGTCATGTATGCAGGCTCCATCTGCGAGCAGGGTACTGCAGACGAAATCTTCTATAACCCCAGACATGAGTATACAAAAGGTCTTTTGAGGTCTATTCCTACCCAGGATACGGCAGGTAAGAGACTTCAGCCTATTTCCGGTACACCGATAGACCTTTTGAATATGCCAAAGGGCTGTCCGTTCGCTCCTCGCTGTGACAAGGCTTTGAAGATTTGTCTCTCCGAGAGACCGGAAAGAATGAGAATTAACGATGACCATATTTCTGGTTGTTGGATTAATGTGAAAGACTGTATCGAAGATGGAACTGCAAAAGTTCTAGGAAAGGAGACCCAAGTATGAGCGAAGAAAAGACACTTGTGGAAGTAAAACACCTTAAGCAGTATTTCGACATAAACATGGGTATGTTTAAGACAAAGCCTTTGAAGGCTGTAGACGACATATCTTTCACAATCAAAAAAGGCGAGACACTGGGTCTTGTGGGAGAGTCTGGATGTGGTAAGACTACTGCAGGTAGATCGATACTTCATCTCTATAAACCTACAGCAGGTGAAGTCATTTTTAATGGCAAGAAAGTGGACAAGACCACCATGCAGGAATATAGGACCAAGGCCACCATGGTATTCCAGGATCCCTATTCATCTCTCAACCCACGTATGACTGTTGCAGATATCATCGCCGAACCCTTGGACATCCACAAAATGTACAACAGCAAGAAAGAGAGGCAGGAAAGGGTTCTTGAACTTATGAACTACGTCGGTCTCAACAGTGAGCATGCCGCACGTTACGCTCATGAGTTCAGCGGCGGACAGAGACAGAGAATAGGAATTGCAAGAGCACTGGCTGTAAACCCTGAGTTTATCGTCTGTGACGAGCCTGTCTCCGCCCTCGACGTATCTATTCAGGCTCAGGTAATAAACATGTTCGACGAACTACAGGATAAATTTGGTCTTACATATTTATTTATCGCCCACGACCTTTTGGTTGTAAGACATATCTCCGACAGAATCGCTGTCATGTATCTTGGAAAGATGGTTGAATTGGCTCCTGCCGATGAAATCTATAACCATCCTCTCCACCCATACTCTCAGTCGCTATTGTCAGCTGTTCCGGAGCCGGATCCCAAGAAGGCAAGGGCAAATCAGAGAATAGTCCTCACTGGAGATATTCCTTCTCCTCTCAATGCTCCTACCGGCTGTCCGTTCCGCACCCGCTGCCGCTTCGCTACAGATAAGTGCGGTGAAAGCATGCCTGAGTTTAAGGAAGTCTCGAAAGGTCACTTTGTGGCTTGCCATAGATTAGAAGAGATCAACTGATTTCTATTTTTATTGCTGACAGTCCCATAGTGTTTTTTGCTATGGGATTCTTTGCCATTCAGAATTTTCAATTTAGTGATACTTTGCATTGTTTAAATTTATTCAGCTAATTGCTCATATTGAAATAAGAAAGGAATGATTTGTTATTGTAATAACAGCATGCAATGAATTTTTGATGTATAATTATGCGAAAAAGTGTATTTTTCGTATCTAGATATTGAATGTTTCAAAGACATACTGTATTTTTGTTAGCATCACTCTTTTATAAGGAGAAAAATTATGAAGAAGACAATCGCAATCCTTCTTGCTCTTACAGTTCTTGCTTCAGCTTTTGCCCAGGGTTCTTCCGAATCTACAAAAGCACCTGAAACAACAGTAGCAAATGGACCGTCATCTATTTCCGTATGTATTGCTTCCGAGCCAGATACAATCGACCCGGCTCTTAACAGTGCAGTTGATGGCGCTACACTCACAGCACACCTCTTCTCTGGTCTCTCAAAGTGGGCTCAGGATGCATCCGGTAACCTCGTAATCGTTCCAGATGTAGCTACAGCTCTCACAGAAGGTGTGGAGAACGCAGACGGCACCATCACATACACATACACAATCCGTGATATGAAGTGGTCTGACGGTCAGCCTGTTACAGCCGGCGACTTCGAGTTCGCATGGAAGAGAGCAGCTAGCACAGATCTTGGCGCTGACTATGGCTACATGTTCGACGTTATAAAGGGATATCCAGATGATTTGGCTGTAGAGGCAACAGATGACAAGACATTGGTCGTTACATTGAACAACTACGTTGCTTATTGGAACGAACTTCTTGCTTTCCCAGCATACTACCCAGTAAGAGAAGATGTTGTTTCCAACGAATCTTGGGCAACAGATCCTTCAACATACGTTTCCAACGGTATGTATAAGCTCACAGCTTGGGAACACAACTCTGTAATCACACTTACAAAGAACGAAGATCACCCAGATGCAGACCAGGTGACAATGGACGAAATCAAGTTCTACCTCTCCGATGATGCCAACAACATGCTTTCTAACTTCAAGAATGGTGACTGGCTCCTCATCGACGATGTTCCTACTGAAGAAATCCCTACTCTTAAGGTTCAGTACCCAACTGAATTCGTAGTTGCTGGACAGATTGGTACATACTATGTCTGCTGGAACATAAACGAGAACCTCCTCCCATCTGACTCAAATCTCACAGGAGAGGCTGCTGAAAAAGCTAAGGCTGAAATCAGAAAGGCTCTTGCACTTGTCCTTGATAGAAACTATATCTGTGAAGAAATTGGACAGGCTGGACAGGTTCCTGCTTCTTCTTTCGTCGCTATGGGTATGACAAATGCTGACGGATCACAGTTCTATCAGACAGCTGGCGGCACAGATAAGGATTACTATGGTTACTACGATGTAAGTGCCGATGCTTTCGAAGCTAACTTCGCTTCTGCTGTAGAGACACTTAAGAAGTACTACAAGTATGACGAGAAGACAGGTACATTCACAAACGTCCCATCACTCACATACCTGTATAACACAAGTGAAGGCCACAAGAAGATTGGTGAATACATCCAGAGTGCATTCGCTGCTGTCGGTATCAACATTAACCTTGTCAACCAGGAATGGAACACCTTCCTCAACACAAGAAAGAGTGGAGATTATTCTGTTGCTAGAAACGGCTGGCTTGCTGACTACAACGATCCTATCTCCTTCCTCGATATGTGGATTACAGTTTCCGGTAACAACGATGTCCAGTATGGTAAGGGCGCACACAAGGATCTCAAGCTCTATTCAATCGACCTCACAGATCTCGGATACGATGTCAAGGTTGAAAACGGAACATGGGCTGAGACATATGATGTGATCATCTCCATCAGCAAGAAGTGTACAGATACTGCTGTCAGATCTGAACTTATGCACAGAGCTGAAGACCTCTTGATGAGCACAGGCTGTATCGTTCCTCTCTACTTCTATACAGACATCTACATGCTCTCTGATAAGGTTGAAGGTTTCTTCTCCAACCCACTCGGATACAAGTACTTCATGTATACAACAATCAAATAAGATATAATTCTTATGAGATAAGGCCTTCCATTTCGGGAGGCCTTTATTTATAACAGTGATTTATAAAGCATTTTGTCTGATAAATAATATTCTTTTCTTATTTAGAGAGATTCTTGACGAGAGCAAAAATAACTTTTCAATTTTTTGGTACAGAAATGATACACAAAAAAAGAATAATGAATATCACTCATTAACAGAAAAAATTGACAGTCAGTCTTTTATTTCCTTTCTCCCCATTGATGACGAAATATCCATAGATTCGCCGAACTTCTGGCCAAGAGACATGGAGGTGGGATCTAGACTTTTATTCGAATATGTCCGTCTGAAACTATATCCGCTGAAGCAAAGTCTTTTTGCCTTTTCTTTGTTTTCATTCTGAAGTGAAACAAGGGCATTGTCTGAGGATGTGTCAGCCATTCTCAGTTTCTTTTCCATCTCCGGACATGCTCCGATGACGAAGGAGTCTTTAGTTATCTTATATCCTTCTTTTTTTAGTTTCTTTATTTCTTCATCAAGTGCCGATAATAGGTCGCCGAACAAATATAAGGCTGCTTCAACTTCTTCCAAAGCCCCGTAAGCTCTAAGAGCAGTTCCTTTGTCAGTACCCAAAACCTTTACTATAAACACACCTGTGGCTTTTCCTACGAATTGAGCCAATCGATTTAAATAATAGGGGAGTCTGCCTGCTTCATAAAGGTTGACATCATAGATCTTGTCTTCTTTGTCATTCTGTTCCTTTAATGCTTCTGAGTTTTCCAATAATAGCTTCCTTGCTTTTGAAAGAGCAATCATAGCCTCGTTCTCGAAGGGTGAAGAAGACATTGCCATAAGCTTGGCCATCCTTTCTTTTATTTTAACATCTTCATCCAACTTATGTTTAATCCTAGCCTTGTCAAAGCCATCCTCTACTCCGATTAATGCACAGTATTCTCTGAATTTCGGAGTATGGGCACCTCCTCCATACCCATTAAGGGCAAAGTCTATGGCATGGGCAGCTTCATGGAGAAACACATTCTTTAGTAGGGAGAAATCTTGGTAAATAAGATCTTCTGATAAAAGTATCAAACCCTGCTCTGCATCAAATTCTCCCAGCCTATCTTTCATAGTGAAGACTACAAAGAATATTTCTTGGTAAATTGGGTCGGAGATATTCCAT
This sequence comes from uncultured Spirochaetales bacterium, assembly GCA_945947045.1. GTDB lineage: Bacteria > Spirochaetota > Spirochaetia > Sphaerochaetales > Sphaerochaetaceae > Ornithospirochaeta. The sequence continues at coordinate 24,420 of CAMEXG010000005.1, forward strand.
ACTTTACGAATCCTATCCTTCAACTCCTTCTCCACTAATTCAAGCTTTATTCTTACTTCTGATTCTTTTTCCCCTGTCACTCTGATTGTCTGATCCATGCTGGGATGATATCATCAAACAAGAAGCAAAAAACAGAGATAAGGTAGATTATGAAGAAAATTTATATAGAGAGCTTAGGTTGTGCAAAGAATCAGGTGGATTCAGAAGTACTTCTTGCATACGCAGACGAAGAAGGCTACGTGAGAGTGGAGAATGCAGAAGATGCAGACGTTATTGTAGTCAACACCTGTGGCTTTATAGAAAGCGCAAAGGAAGAATCCATCAACACTTTCTTCGCTCTTAAAGAAAGATGCCCCAATGCAAAGATAATTATGGCAGGATGCCTTGCCCAGAGATATGGAAAAGAGATGGAGCTAGATGAAGCTGATGCTATATTTGGTAATCATGACCTTTCTCTTTTTCCTGAGGTTCTGAGAAATATAGAAAAAGACGAGAGGACAGTCACTGTTCCCGAGTATCCTGATCCAGACAGGGAGAGGGACGATAGAAAGTCTTTGTTGTCATTCCCTCGCTCTGCATACCTTAAAATAAGCGAAGGCTGCAATCACTGCTGTTCTTATTGTGCCATTCCTGTGATCAGGGGACCCTTAAGATCTCGACCCTTTGAGAAAATAGTGGCAGAAGCAAAGCGCCTTATCAGTGAAGGAATATATGAGATAAACGTAATTGCCCAGGATTTGGGTGCATATGGCTTGGATATTTACGGTAAGAGTAGGTTTACTGAGCTGATGAAGACTCTTTCAAGTCTCGACGGAGACTTTGTCTTGAGAATGCTCTATATCCATCCTGATACTTTCCCTGTGGATTTAATCGACCTTGTCTCTGAAAACAAGAAGATACTCCCTTATTTCGATATTCCTGTACAGCACGCAGATGAAGAGGTGTTGAGGGCTATGAGAAGAAGTGGAAGCGGTGAAAAGTATGGGGAGCTTTTTAGAAGAATAAGAGAAAAGAATCCTGATGCTGTAATCAGGACTACACTTATGCTGGGCTTTCCCGGAGAAGACAGGGAGGCTTTTGAAAAGCTAGTTGAGTTTGTCAAGAACGCCCAACCTGATTGGATGGGATCTTTTACATACTCAAGGGAAGAAGACACCCCCGCATACTCCATGAGAAATCAGAAAGAACACGACAAGGCGCAGAGAGTAGCAAAGAAGTGGCAGAAGGAACTGGAAGAAGTACAGTCTCCTATTACTGAAAAACACTTGGAGCGCTTTGTAGGAAATACATATAGAGCCCTTGTGGAAGAAATAATCGAGGGGGAGGAACTTGCCATCGGCAGAATATACTCCCAAGCTCCAGAGGTAGATGGCCTTACTGTGATAATGGGAAGAGATATGAAGCCCGGGGATACAGTCATGGTTGGAATCAGGGCTGTAAGAGGCGTTGATTTGGAGGGAGTGAAGATTGATTGACCTCTCTCAATTAAATGCCGAACAGCTTGAAGCTGTGAAGGATGATGAGAATAATCTCTTGATCCTTGCATGTGCTGGAAGCGGCAAGACAAAGACCATTACTACAAAAATTGCCTATACAATCGAGACGGGACGCCTTAGACCCTATGAAATATGTGCAGTGACATTTACTAACAGAGCTGCAAAGGAAATGAGGGATAGGGTTGCAGCCCTTCTTCCCGATATCGATACCACATCTATTGTATTACGTACGTTCCATTCCCTTGGAGCGACGCTCCTACGTAGATTTGGCTCCTCCATAGGTCTTTCAAGTGACTTCACTATCTATGACGATGATGACTCCCTGCAGCTATTGTTGGCCGCAGCAGGAGACAGAGACGGGGAGGGTACCGCACAGAAAAAGAAGTATTTGAGAGAGGTTCTAAAAAACATCTCAAAGGCCAAAGACCTTGGTATGGGGCCGGATGACGTCGGCCTCAGCTCTATTACCGATGATCCAAACTTCAGAACTCTATTCCGCTCATATGAAGAAGCTCTCTTCAAAACTGGAAATGTAGACTTTGCAGATTTGATCAAGAAAGCAAAGGAGCTATTGGAAAGAGATAATAACGCAAGAGAGTATTGCCATAGACGCTTTAAGCTTGTAATGGTCGATGAGTATCAGGACTCCAACAGAGAGCAGTTTAATTTCCTTCGTCTCTTTGTGGGAGATAATACACAGCTTGTGGTAGTCGGAGACGATGACCAGTCTATTTACTCTTTCAGAGGAGCTGAAGTAGAGAATATCCTCACTTTCTCGAAGAGCTTTGGAAACGTCAGGGAAATAAAGCTGGAGAAAAACTATAGGTCCACTGATGAAATACTCGCCCCTGCAGCGGCTCTTATCCGCCACAATAGCGCCCGACATGATAAAGATATTGTCTCTGCCGACTCAAAGCATGGACAAAAACCTATTGTCATGTGCTCTATGTCCGGAGTCTTGGAAGCCAGGAGGGTGACCCATATTATCCTCTCTGAGAGAGACTACAACAATACTGCTGTACTTTATAGGACAAATGCCCAGTCGCAAGCTTTTGAAACTGAATTTATTGCCAACAATGTGCCTTATAAAGTAATAGGAGCTTTGATGTTCTATGATAGAGAGGAAGTAAAGGATGGCCTTGCGTTTATGCGCCTCCTTATTAACCATAGAGACTTGATATCATTCAGGAGAATCATCAATAAGCCTGCCAGGGGACTGGGGGATAAAAAAGTCGATGAGATTATTTCTCTTTCTCCCGATTTAAAGGATGCCTTGGAAGAGTTTGTGAAAACTACCGGCGGTAAAGCTGCAGAGGGGGCGGGCACCTTCCTTTCTGCATGGAAAAAGGGAGAGGATGCCCTTGAGAATAATGAAAGCCTAGGAGACATTCTCTATTCCGCCCTTTTAGATACTGGGCTTCTTAAATACTATAACAGTGAAAAGGACGAAGTGCAGAGACGAAGTAGGCTGGATAACCTGTCCCAGCTTGTTTCGGCTCTTTCCGGTGGAGAAGTGGAAGAAGATACTCTCTCAGAAAATATAGGCTCTGTAAGCGATAAGGACTCAAAGACAGCATTACGTTCTTTTTTGGAGAATATTACCCTGGACACAACTGTCCTAGGCAGCGAAGACCCAAGAGACAAAGAAGGCGTAACTCTGATTACTATGCATAACACAAAAGGCCTCGAATACGACAAAGTCTTCTGTGTAGGCTTGGAGAATGAGTTCATTCCTGGAAGAAACGGTGATGACCCGAAAAACAAGGAAGAAGAGAGAAGAATAATGTATGTGGCCATGACAAGAGCCAGAAAGAAGTTATATCTCTCATATGCCGTCTCCCGTAAGCTTTGGGGAAATACGATTTATCCCTCACCCTCTTCATTTTTAAAAGAGATACCTGAAGAGATGCTTATTGGAGATACCGATAAACTCTTTAAGAAGTATTCTTCGTCATCTTCATCCTTCTCTGCAGGATATTCGCCATATACAGGATCATATCGCCCTAACTATACGTCGACGTGGAAAGAGAAGAGCACTCCTATTTCAAATACACCTTCCTGGGCTAAAGGAATATCTGGGTTGAGAGATGATGACAGTATAAAAAAGAGTGCTCCTGAGCCTAAGCGGGAACGTGGATTTACAGAGGGTGGCAGAGTAAAGGGACCTAATCATGGAGAAGGCAGTGTAACTAAAGTAGAGAAGAAAGACGATGGAAGAGTAATCGTCACAGTCTTATTTGATACAGGTAAGCAAATTAGATTTGTAGAAGGTCACTCTGATATAGTGAAAATATGATTTCTTTCTTTTCTAAGTATAGACAGAATTTAAAGAAAAGTTATAAGATTGGAAGGCACGCCTTAAGGTGTGTAACCCCGCCAAGCCGTGCATCGAAAGAGAGATCGTAAGGGATCCACAGCCTCGAAAGTCTTTTTTCCGTTGCCTCCCATAGGGTATTTCAATTGAGAAACCGGATACGCTATGCCGGACAGTAGTCCGCCATTCCTTTCCCAGAGGGCATAGGTATATAGGTCTTGAAAGAATCGGTGAACCCTGTGGCTGAATGAGAGAAAAGGGTATTGTCGCAATGCTGAGCGACCGCATTGCACCAAGATGATACTTATATCGATCAGGTGGACCATAGCCGGTCCATGGTGCCGAAAGGTGAAGAACGGTGTTCTTCAGGAAAATAAACGACAGGATGTTGTTATGAAGACTATTTTTGTTAAACCAGCAACGATGGAGAAGAAATGGTATCTCATCGATGCAGAGGGCAAGAACCTCGGAAGAGTTGCAGTTGCTGCTGCTAGAATCCTCCGCGGTAAGAACAAGCCAGAGTATGTCCCCCATCAGGATATGGGCGACTACGTGATCATCATCAACGCAGCCAAGGCTAACGTCACCGGCAATAAGATTGAAGATAAGATGTATTATCGCCATTCCATGTATCCAGGCGGACTCAAAGCAGAAAGCTATGGCAAGATGCTTCAGAGAAAGCCGACTTACCCAATGGAGCACGCTATCAAGGGTATGCTTCCAAGTGGCAAGCTCGGAAAGAGACTTTTCGTGAACCTTCATGTCTATGCTGGTTCTGAACATCCACATCAGGCTCAGAAGCCAGAAGTGGTGGAACTTTAAAGGAGAGGTATACCTATGGCAAAGAAAGATGCAAAAGTTGTTGACCTCGGACACGGAGTTGGCAGAAGAAAGACTGCTGTTGCTAGAGTCTACCTCAGAGAAGGCAACGGAGAAGTTATCATAAACGGAAAGAAGATTGACGAATATTTCGTTTGTGCTTCAGATTGCGCAAAGGTTAATCAGCCATTCGCAGTTACAGAGACAGAAGGTAAGTTCAACCTTGTGATCAATGTATACGGTGGTGGTATCCATGGCCAGGCAGAAGCTTGCAGACATGGTGTTGCAAGAGCTCTCGTTTCTTACGATGAAACTCTCAAGCCAGCATTGCATGTTGCAGGTCTCATGACAAGAGACCCAAGAATGGTCGAAAGAAAGAAGTATGGTCAGCGCGGAGCAAGAAGACGCTTCCAGTTCTCAAAGCGTTAACCGATATCGCAAGGAAAGGGTCAGCAATCGCTGGCCTTTTTTTATTGCCGGCGTTATCATTCTTTCATGGCACAATCGGCTTATGACAAAGCTGTCTCTCTTCTAGCTATGAGAGAACACACAAAAAACGAACTAAAGGACAAGCTTGAAAAGAAGGGTTACAAAGAAGACGATGTAATAGAGGCTGTTTCACGCCTTGAAAGAGAAGGATATATCTCTGAAGAACGTTTTGCCGAAGTATTCATCCGTTCCCGATTAAAGAAAAGTCCGGAGGGTAAGAGTGTGTTATTATATAGACTCATGGAAAAAGGGTGTCCTAGAAATATTGCTTCATGTACCCTTGAGGAGGCTTGGGATAACAAGTTGTGGTTGGAGCCATTAAGGAAAGAAATAGAAACTCTAGAGAGAAAGAAAGGCGAAGAGTATGCAAGTGCTAAAATGAGACAAAAAGGTTTTAGCTACAGTGAAATCCGAGAGGCGAAGGAAAGCAATGAATAAAAAGGTTATTTTGTCATTAACTGTCAGTGGATTAATAATTGGATGCTTTCCTGCTTTCTTTTCATTTCTTTTTTATAAAAAAATCGACGTAGAAGCATTCGTTCTGCCCCTTATTCTTTCTTTTGTGAGCTTGTCGCTATCAGAGGCAAAAGAAAAAAACAGAAAGCTATCCCTATTATTCTTTGTTATCAGCATACTTATTTGCTTAATAGAGAGGGGGGTAATATCTTTATCTGTACACAAAGGGACGATAGGAGACTCTGCCATATTTATATTGATAGGAGCGATTCCTTTTTTTCTATTTACTCCTTTTTTTATTGATATAAAGAAAAATCGAAGTCTTCTTGTGTTTTCGTCGATATTAATTGGACTGATGGCGATATTGTGTGTATGGCATTATTCTGTTAGGTATGTGTACTTATATGAATGGGTTTCTGATTGGAATGCCTACAAAACATCTATAATGTTGGGAAGTATAGCCATTGTACTGGCTGTAATAGCAAAGCTTTCCTTTGATACTAAGAGAAACTATTTGTCTTATCTCCTGGTGATCACTTCTGGAATTTGTTACGGAGTTGGAAATGCTATTAAGCTTGATTCCTACCCTGATTTTATAGGAGTAATCAAGGGGTGTTTGGCTTCCGTACTATTTTGGGGCATGCTATTTTCTTTAATTATTTTTGTTGCTATGGAAACAAACAAAGAAAAAGAATATGAAAGAAGAAACATAATTTTTAAAGATATTGTGTATCAAGAACTAAAACCAATCAAAAAAAGAAAGAGAATTATTACTTTTGAAGTACCGCCAAATGTCCCGAAATTTAAATATGATTTAAC
>CAMEXG010000006.1 GCA_945947045.1 uncultured Spirochaetales bacterium
AATAAGAGGAAGTTACAACAGATGCCTTGTCGTCATCTTTGTCTACTATTGCACCAACTCCAATAAAAGACTCCATGTCTTTCAATTTTATCCATTCATCTTTGTATGTAGTCCTTCCCCAACCCAGGGAAAGGTTGGAGTATAAATGGAATCTATCAAAGAAGCTTATATCCATTTCTACCATTAGAAATGGGTTTCTATAATCAAAGCCATGGATCCAGCTTGATTCCAGGTTGTATTCCTCTTCATTGCTATGGGCATAAAACTCAGGGGAAACTGAAAGGGAGAAGGAGATGTCTCCACCCTCTGAGGAGTGGGAGCCGTTCTCTTTCCTTGCTTTCTCCATTAGTTCCGCTGTCCTTTCTTCCACGGCCCTCCCTTCCAGAAGAGAAAGAATGTTGTCAACTTCGCTTCCGCTCCAAGGCTTAGATGAAGAGGGATGCCCCAAGCCTTCCAAGAGATAGGCTTCTTCAAGCCATGAATAAATTGGAGACGAGAGGGGATAAATATAACTGCCGTTTCCCTTTGCTCCAAGGGATGGAGCAAAGAGAAGAAGCAAAGCCAAGATAAGAATCTTAGTTTTTTTAAAGTGCATAACTTATACCAAGTGTAAGCTGAAGGTCGCTTCTAGGAGAAATGGAAGACAGATTTCCAGGATTCTTGACGTAGATGAAATCTACCGATCCATAGGCCTCCAAGTTGTCAAGAATCTTATAGCCGCCCTTGAGAGTGACGTCGAGAGTATACTCTACGCTGTCTCTACTTCCAGCATCATCATCCTTCTGGTTTTCCGTTACATGGGATGTCGTCGGTGTTGTAGGATTATCTTTTGGATAACTAGGATGCTCATCATCCGGATTGATTCTTGTCCATACTGTCCACTGGTCAAAGGTTCCATGGGCCATGAAGAATACATTTCCACCGATATTCCATTTGCCGTAATCTCTGTAGTCAACTGAGAAGTTGCCCACTATTGCGTCTCCGCCATACTGGTATCCCAGGTATTCTTCTGTATATCTTACGTTTCCTCCAGTGTTGTAGATGTCTCTCAAAGCCACTACGAAGTTTATACCATACTGGCCTTTCTTCTGGTCCCTGGTTTCTGAAGATGAGGCCTTTCCACCATCCCTCAAATACAGGAATGGGTCTGTATATACTCCTTCGGCGTTGAACTCGAGGATTCCCTTTTTCATAGCAAGGGTATATGTTGCTCCAAGCATATAACCCATGGCTGACGGCTCAGCAGGCTTCTCTCCTTCCTTTCCCGGTACATTCTCTCCAGGAAGGATATTCTCATCCACCACAATGGAGCCATATACATTAAGTCCACTTAATATAGTCCAGTCCACTTCAAGAGAGAGTATGGAGTTGGAGTGTGCTCTTGTATAAAGGTTATGCCAAAGCATGGATGGGTTGAAAACGTTCAAATCCAACATGTTGTTCTCATCCATGTACATGATACCCTCAGTCAATACGATGTTTACTTTATCGTCGAAGACTCTCCATTCCAATCTATGGGCGAACATAAGCTTCAAACCCTTAAGTACTTCTTGTGTCGAAAGACCTGTTTTATCTCCGTTGTAGCCTATTCTATCTGTGGGTTCTTCATCTCTGTTGATATCCCAATAGTAATAGTAGTTCATTGGATGGGTAAAAGAATCCACAAGGAAGGTATATTTAAAGCTATTGTTGAAAGCTGTAAACCTTATATTATTGTGGTACTCAAGGTGGTCTCCGATAATAAAGTTTCCTGTTGTGCCTGGTCCCCACCCTAGGTTATATCTTCCCCACATCAACTGCCAGTTGTCTCCTCCAGCTGCAACATAGGTGTTGTATGGAAAACCGAAATCCAATGTCTTCATTGAGGCAGGTGGAACCATAATAAGGTTTGTAGATAAGGGAGTAGTTCCAAATACATCCTTTCCGCTTCCGTCTGCCATTATCTTTGCGTTGGAAACATTGAATGTAAAGAATCCATAAAGATTATCTCCAATGAAGGAATCAGACTTGATCAAGAGCATAGGCTTTGTGTCTTCCGCCCACATTGCCCTTGTTACAAAATCCTCAGAATTACTGTGGATATATGTTTCAAGATTTGCTTCAAGACCGAACTTGAAGATATTCTCTTCATGTTCCATTTCGCTTATAACCCAATCGTAGGTTTCTTTCTCGGAGGGTGAGAGTTTATCTTCATCCAAGAAAGATAGCATAAGCTTGATTTCATTTTCCGACCAAGGGCCTGTGGTAGAAGGTAGAGCATGTCCTTGGGTGATATATAGAGACTTAACTGCATTCCAAATATCAGAATCGACTTCAACAGCCTTCACGCCATTACTGCCGGCAAAGACAGAAGAAAGTGAAAGCAAAACCAATAAAAGTATAAATAACTTCTTCATGGTTCCATTATAGATGGAATTCTACATGTTGTGTTGAAAAGAAGATTTTCAGAAGCGGCGTTTTTTGAGTAATTAATATGGTGTTTCTGATATTGGATGGAACTCTTTTAAATCTTATTTCCATCCATAAAACCATGGACAATCAATACTATCTGGAGAGAAAGAGATGCCAGATTTAAGAAACATGTGGGGCAAAACCTTCAGGAAAGAAGAATTCCGTTTTATATTGTTTCCATTCTTTATCCATTGCCCATGTATGGGAGGTTGATATAGTATCATCTAGCATTATATGTGATATTATAAATGATTACATTCCTAATTAAGAATGATAAGTTTAACATGAAATCAAAAAACAAAATTTTTGCTATATTGCAAAGATTTTTGTTGAAATTAAATGGGATTTACCTTTATTCTTGGCTAAAGGCTTAGACGAAGAGTGCCTATATGCAAAGACAAGAGAGAGACGGCGGATGGTGGGAGCCGGGGACACTGGCATATATGCTGTAGCTTCAGAGCTGGAAGGAAGAAAGCGGAAGCAAGTAGAACTTTCCCGATTTTGCCGCGTTAGGGCATAGAAGTTGATGGACTTCGACGAGTGGTCGCTTAGGCGGCAATTTGAGTGGTACCGCGGGTGTAATGTATGTTCACTCGTCTCAAAGAAAGAATATTCTTTGGGGCGAATTTTTTTTGTCCCTGATGGAGGACGATATGGAAGCATCCATTACAGGTCTTGATTACAAGATTCGTGAGATGGCGGGTAGAATCAAGGATCTTAGAGAGATTGAAGGTCTGACCACATACGAAATGGCATCCAAGACTCAGGTTACTAGGGAAGAGTACATAAAATGTGAAAGCGGAGAAACGGATCTTAACTTCACATTTATCTATCGATGTGCATTGGCTCTAGGCGTGGATGTCACTGATATCATCGAAGGAAACAGCCCTAAACTCAAAAGCATCACTGTCACCAGGCGTGGCGAGGGACAGGAAATCTCCGCTGCCTTCGGTATGACTTACTTCAATCTGGCCTATTCATTTAAGGGGAGAATTGCAGAACCCTTGTATGTAAAGTGCAAATACGATGAGGATGCTGAACACAACGATATAGAGCTTACCAGACATGACGGACAGGAAATGGATATATGTATATCCGGTAATCTTCTCGTCCAGGTGGGAGAGCATAAGACGACACTTAATCCAGGGGACACTTGTTACTTCGACTCTTCCATTCCTCATGGCATGATCGCAGTAGGGGGAGAAGACTGTGAGTTTTACGCTATAGTCCTTAACCCCACCGGCGCATCTATTCCTGAATTGGATCCCATGAGGTATACACCGGTCGCCAGGGAGATGAAGAGTAAGACTGAAAGACCCGGCATATGGCAGAAGTGGATCGATATAGAGACAAGCGGGACAGGAACTCCAACAAAGATTGAATTCAAGAATACTGAAAACTTTAACTTCGCTTTTGATGTTGTGGATGAAATAGGGAAGACACAGCCGGAGAAGCTTGCAATGCTTCACCTCTCTTCAGATAAGACGGAGAGAAGAATAACTTTCGCCGATATGAAGAAAGAGAGCGCCAGATGCGCCAACTACTTCTCTTCCTTGGGAATAAAGAAGGGCGACAGGGTCATGCTTATTCTAAAGAGGCACTATCAGTTCTGGTATGCAATGATAGGTCTCAACAAGCTTGGAGCCATTGCAATTCCTGCATCTAATCAGCTTCTCTCCCATGATATCGAATATAGGATCAATACAGCTGAGATCAGCACAATTATCTGTACAAGTGATGGTGAGTGTGCTGACGAAGTGGATAAGGCCGCTCCTTCTTGTCCAAGTCTTGTGAACAAACTTATTGTAGGAAAGAAAAGGGAAGGTTGGAGAGATTTCAACGAGGAGTATCCTAGATTCTCCTCTTCCTATAAAAGAAGTAAGGATTCTCCCAAGGGAGATGACTTATTGTTGATGTTCTTCACAAGTGGAACAAGTGGATATCCTAAGATCGCAGCCCATAACCATAAGTATCCTTTGGGACACTTCCATACAGCAAGGTTTTGGCATGCTACAGATCCAGACGGCTTGCACTTTACTATCTCGGACACTGGCTGGGCCAAAGCAATGTGGGGGAAACTCTATGGCCAGTGGCTTAATGAGAGCGCTACATTCGTCTATGATTTCGACCGTTTCCATGCCCAAGACATTATGCCCCTCTTTGCCAAGTACCAGATAACCAGTTTCTGTGCTCCTCCTACTATGTTGAGAATGATGATCAAAGAAGATCTCTCCAAATACGATTTCTCATCGGTGAGACACATGACTACAGCAGGAGAAGCATTGAACCCTGAAGTATATAGACAGTTTGAGAAGCTTACAGGGCTTCAGATTCATGAAGGCTTCGGTCAGAGCGAGAGTACTATGATCATCGGAAACCTTATCGGTGAAGGTCATAAGGTGGGATCAATGGGCAAGCCTGCTCCTATTTATAAAGTGTCATTGGTGGACGGCGACTGTAAGCCAGTTGCTCCGGGTGAAACAGGAGAAATAGTAATCGATGTATCAAATGGTGCTCCTTGCGGTCTCTTTACCGGATACTATAGAGATGAAGAGAAGACAAAAGAAGTGTGGCATGATGGATTTTATCACACTGGAGATACTGCATGGATGGACGAGGACGGCTACTACTGGTATGTTGGTAGAGTGGATGACATTATTAAGAGTAGTGGATACCGCATCGGGCCATTTGAGATTGAAAGCGTCATAATGGAGCTTCCATATGTTCTCGAATGCGGTGTATCTGCCGCTCCGGATCCTGTAAGGGGACAGATAGTAAAGGCATCCATAGTATTGACCAAGGGAACCGAGCCTACCGAAGAGTTGAAGAAAGAGATCCAGAACTACGTCAAAGAGCATACCGCCCCTTATAAGTATCCTCGTTTGGTTGTATTCAAGGATGAACTTCCAAAGACTACAAGCGGCAAGATCATCAGGTCAAAACTCTAAGGAGAAGGTATGAAGATAGTGGTTATTGACGGACAGGGTGGAAACATTGGAAAAAGAATCGTTGAAGAAATCAAGAGTAAAGGTATTCAATGTGAAGTCTTGGCAATCGGAACCAATAGTACGGCTACAGCTTTGATGATGAAGGGTGGCGCAGATATAGGGGCTACAGGAGAGAATCCTGTAGTCCTTGCTTCCAGGGATGCCGATGTAATCATCGGTCCCATAGGAATTATTATGGCGGACAGCATGTATGGCGAGATCACTCCCAAGATGGCGGAGGCTGTAGGAGCCAGCAAGGCGAGAAAGATCCTGATTCCTATTAATAAATGTGTGGTTGTGGCAGGAGTAGATGAGAATATGACGATCTCAGATTACATTAAATTAGCTGTCAGTCGCATCTAATAATAGCGTATATTTTAACTATGCCTATGTTTTCGATAGTATTTATTGGAAATAAAGGCATTAATTATTTCTTTTAATTTAATAGTTGCCTTTTCTCTGTTTTTGAGTTTTAATTGTAATGAACCACGAAGGTTCATAAAGGAAGGGCATCTTCCACTTAAGTTTTAAGTAGCCACGAAGGCATCAAATTCAAGGACTGTTTATGCTTCCTTTATTGTGTCTTGATAACGTTACTGCTGGCTACGGTGAAAAAATAGTAATCAAAGACTTCTCACTTACTGTTAATAAAGGCGATCATATTTTGCTTCTTGGTCCCAATGGATCTGGTAAGACGACTCTTTTCCGTCTGATTCTTGGAATCATTCCTCCTATGAAGGGAAAAGTAGAGTATCCAATGGGGCGCAGTGTTTCATATGCCCGTCAGGATCCTCCTTCTTCTCCTTTTCCAATAAGTGTAGAGGAAGTTGTAGAAATGGGGTTGTGGAAAAGCGGAAGAGACAGGGAGAAGTCCATAAATGAAGCTTTGGAAATGACAGATGCACTCAGATTAAAGAAGCGTTTGTTCCACTCTCTCAGCGGTGGGGAGAGACAGAGAGTCAGTCTCTCAAGATGCCTTGCCCAGAACTCACCCTTGATCCTTTTGGATGAGCCTTCATCGTTTCTTGATAGAGAGAGCAGAGATAGTTTTATTTCATTAATGGAGAAAGTGGCGACAAAAGATAGGGCGATAATAGCCATTACCCACGACAGTACTGTAATAGATAGATTAGGTTGGAAAGAAGTGAACTTGGAAAGGAGGAGAAATAATGAATAGAGTTATTATGCTTCTCTCCCTCAAACCTATTCTGTATGGCCTCATAGGCATGCTTATCTCAGGTTCAGTTTTCCCTATAGCCGGTGTAATAATCGTAAGAAACAACTTGATGCCTATGCGTTACATGCTTATGCATGGAGTGATACTGGGGGGTATTATTTCCGTATCCCTTTCTCTTCCCCTGTTACCCATTACTATTATCCTAAATATCCTTCTTGTATTATTGATGGTGAAGATGGGAAAAGGAAAGAATGGAGGCTTAGGCTCCTCCAGCACAGCCATGATGGTTTTTACAATGGCACTTGCATCCCTCTTTTCCCATGTTTCAGGAGTGCCTGCAAAAGATACGCTTGAAGTGTTGTGGGGAAGCCCATTTGCCTTGACTCTCACTGACTTGTTTATTCTTTTCCTCTTGGCTGTAGCGACACTTATTTATATAACACTATTTTTCAGGCCTTTATCTATGATCTTTTTCGATAAAGAAGTTGCTATGAGTATGGGTGTAAAAGTGGAACTACATAATACCCTTATGCTATTGATGACCGCCTTGGTAGTATCTGTGTCTATGAAGATGGTGGGAGCCTTATTGATCGATACTCTTGTAATACTGCCTGTAATAGGAGCTGGAAAGAGGGCGAAGGGATTGAAGGATCTGTTTATCCGTTCTTCTCTCACAGGCTTCTTACTCTCTCTCTCAGGGTATTTTATATCACTATATTTCAATCTTCCCACAAGCGGAGTCTTGGCGATTTTGAGTGTGGGGGCATATTTCGTGGAATCAATAATGGAAATAATAACAAATAGGAGAATAAAAAATGCTTAAGAGACTTACAGTTATATTGATTTCTCTCTTAGTTTTGACAGGACTCTTTGCTGAAGGGGCAATTGAGAATGCTTCTACACCAAAGTATGTTGCATCCACAAGCTGGGTGGCGGCTATTGCAGAAGTTGCAGGCCTTGATGGTGTCGATACAGTGGCTCCGGCCGATCTCAAGCATCCGCCAGAGTATGAGATTACACCAATGGATGTAGCTAAAGTCGCAAAAGCTGAGATCTTCATGTACGGTGGATACGAAGCGATGATGAAGACTATCGCAGAAGCAGCTGAAGTCAAAGACGAGTGCAAAGTCCAGGTCAGAACTACAAATACTCTTTCTAATCTCACTCTAATGGTTGAGAGAATCTCAGCCAAGGCTGGTACAGAGGAAGAGGGAAAGAAGAGACTGGGGGAATTTGAGTCATTGTTTGAAGAGGCAAGAAGAATAATCAAAGAAAACGGCCTCGATAAACTCAGAGTCTGGGCAAATAAAAACCAGGCTGAGTTCTCAACAGATCTAGGCCTTAATGTAGTAGCGACATTCGGACCGGGACCTTTGACATCTGATGAACTCTTGAAGGCAAAAGAAGATGGATATGATCTTATTATCGATAACGTCCACGCTATCGTTACTTCTCCTCTATCAGAGATCGTTCCTTCAACCCCAATCCTTATCTGGAGAAATTTCCCCTCCAGTCTAGAAAAGGATGCTCTCTATAAAGTAATATCCGGTAATCTGGAGATGCTTTGGAATGAGTTTGGAATCAAGTAAGAGAGTTTACTCTGTAAGAGAATTAATACCAGACGATAAAGAATCTGTCCTTGCCATTTGGAGTGAGGGCAGATCTTTTTTGAAGGAGATGGGGGTAGATCAATGGCAAAAGGGCGATTATCCTGGTGAAGAGGCTTTTCTTGAAGACTTGAAAGAAAATATAGGAAGAGTAGTCGTTCACGGCTCTACTATAGTCGCTGTCTTTGCCTTCACTCTTACTCCTGAAACCTCTTATTCAACGCTCAAAGGTTCTTGGAAAACAAAAGAAGGCGAGTACCTTACAATCCATAGATCTGCAGTAAAAAAAGAAGAAAAAGGCAAGGGGATAATGGGGCTTATCCTCTCTTATGCAGCTGATGAAGCAGCAAGAAATAAAAAGAAGAGTATAAGAATCGACACTCATGAAGAAAACAAAGCGATGCAAAGTGCCTTAAAGAAGAATGGATTTGAGAATATGGGTGAACTTACCCTTCTTTCTGGAAGCGAAGAGGGAGATAAGAGACTAGGATATGAAAAACTCATCTCTATCTGATATTCTGGAAAATAAATTTGTCTGAAAACTTGTCTGTATCGGCTTAATATGAGAATATCTATTTGGATTCACTTAATAGGCGGAGACCGGAAATGCTTGATAAAAACAACCAATATGCAAAGATTAAGTTTAAGATTGACACAGAAGTCATGCGACATCTCTTTGATGATACACTTGTAAGGGATGCTGATAGAATTCCAATCGATATCGTTCCAAGTCATAGAGTTCCTTCCAGGTGCTGTATCTACAAGGAAAGAGCTGTAGTCAGGTATCGTATTATGGCCCTTGCAGGATATACATTGGAAACAGAAGATGATGAATACAGGTCACTATCTTCATTTATGGAAGAAGCTATGGAAGAAGATAAACCGAAGCTTCCTCTCTTTACGACAATCGCTGTAGGATGTTCTTCATGCCCAAAGTCACAGTATCAGGTGTCTAATGCATGTAGAAGCTGTTTTGCTCGTCCTTGTTCCACAAACTGTCCAAAGGATGCAATCGAGTATATAGGCGGAAAAGCACATATCAATACAGATAAGTGTATTAAGTGCGGTAAGTGTATGGACCGTTGTCCATTCCACGCCATCGTCCATAACTGTGTACCTTGTGAAGACTCTTGTCCTGTTGGAGCTGTAAAGCAGAATGAGAATGGTATTTCTGAAATCAATTCAGATAAATGTATAGGCTGCGGACGCTGTCTCAGATCCTGCCCCTTCGGAGCAATCGCAAAGAGAAGTGGTCTCATCCCTGTAGGAAAGATGCTCCACAGAGGTGAGAAAGTCGTAGGAATGATCGCTCCTGCTATCGAGGGTCAGTTCGATGGAAGCTTGGAGCAGATCAAGAAAGCTATGAAGGCTGTAGGTTTTACTGAAGTTGTAGAAGTTGCAGAAGGCGCCAAGATTACAGCGGAGCGTGAAGCCAAGGAACTTATGGAGAAGAAAGAGAAGGGTGAAGGTTATCTTGCTACATCCTGTTGCCCGGCTTGGTTCAGCCTTGTCGATAAGCATATCCCTGCTATCAGAGACCATATTTCCACAACACTCTCTCCTATGGGATATACAGCTCAGCTCTGTAAAGAGAGATTCCCTGGCTATAAGGTAGTATTCATCGGTCCTTGTGTCGCTAAGCGCTATGAAGCTGCAACAAAGTATCCTGAATTAATTGACAGAGTCCTCTCTTATGGAGAACTTGCATCAATCTTTGTCGCAAAGGGTGTCAATGTCGCTGATATGCCTAAAGACTATGAAGACGATGATGTATGTAAGGCTATCGATGACTGCAGAGACTTTGCAGTGTCGGGAGGAGTGGCGGAGTGTGTACTTTCCCGTGTAGACGATAGAAGTAAATACAAAGTCATGAGTATCAATGGTATCGACAGCAAAGTTGTAAGACAGATTAAATTGTGGCCAAAGATCCAGCCGGATGCAGACCTTATCGAAATAATGTGCTGCTATGGCGGATGTGTAGCTGGTCCTGGCACCTTCAACTCCGTTCCAAATGCCTTGAAGATGAGAGAAGCTCAGAAGAAAGCAAGACATGAGGCTTGGGAAAAGAAGGAACAGAAAGAAGAATAAGAGCGGGGCAGGTGAGGAACCTGCCCTATTATAATGAGCCTTCGATGCTTCTATAGTCTGTTGTATCGCTTGCTATAAGTTTTAAGTATGATGTGATTCTATAGCTTTCGTCCAATAGATCCAGGGCTTCTCCGTCATAGCCGTCGACTTTACCTCTGAAGTATTCTCTATTGAGGACTTTCGCCGCTTCTGTAATTACATCTATGTTTTCGCTTTCAATGTTGCTTGTAAATTTATTCTGAGTGGAGGAATCGAAAACAAACTGGGCTTCATCAATAAGCTTCTTGTCTCCTATTTCTTTTGTGTAGAAAGAGTATCTTCCGTTATTATCGATTTCTATAACCCCATACTGTAAAGGCCAGTCTGAGAAAGACTCCAGAGCTATCTCTGTTATTCCACTCTCTTTTGTTATGTGCTGTATATGCAGGTGCCCGGAGAGATTAAGTTTTACTCCCCATTTTGTTAGAATATCAACAACCTTTTTGCTGTTGTTGATCTGATAACCGAATGTGTATCTAGGGTTATGGATAAAAAGATTCTGATGAGTTGCCGTGATGACTCTCTTTTCTTTTATAGAGGCAATCCTCAGTGCGTTCTCCATCCAATTCAGGGTCTTGCTTCTTACGCTTCCTCCGCTTCCGTTGTTGCTGTCTATACACATTATCCAGACATTGTCGGAGACTTCCGCCATGTATGAATTAGATACAGGATCTTTGGAAACAGCTTCTCCGTATCCATAGTCCATCCATAACTCTTCTGCTTCTATTGGAGAAATTCCTTCTGTCTCTACGACTTTGTCTTTATATAAGGCATAAGGGGTGGTATTACCTGTGTCATGGTTTCCCATTAATACAAATACTTTTATTCCATTCTTCTCCAAAGCGGAGAGCTTTTCTTTAAGCTCCTCATGGCTCTTCTTTTCTCCGTTGTATGTCAAATCTCCTGTTACGACTACGGCGTTTGGAGAGAGTTCCAACATCTCGCAGATAAACTCGTCCATTACCTTATCCATAATATGAGTGGCTTTACCGTCTCCTGTCAGTGTCAGGTTTCTCAGCCTGTCGTAGTCATATAAAGAGGGAGAAAGGTAGTGTATGTCTGATATCTGGACAATTGTAGTCGCGTAGATAGAAGCGGCGATAATAATAGAAGAAAAAAGGAAAAGAAGACGTTTCATGAAACAATGATACATTCTTTTTATCTTGGATTCACTGTTTATAGGATGAAAGTTTTTTATTCTACAGGAAAGACTCTTAAAAGACACTTATTTAATTGGATGAAAGAAAAAGGTAGGCTTTCCTTCTAGATTCCGAAAGGAACCGAAAGGGTGAAAACAATTTATATTCGACTATATATGTAAGTCTTTTTGTTTCTCTTTTAAGGCTCTATTGTTATTGTTAATAACTCCAACGAATAATAGACTGATAGTATGATAGATATGACTGAAGGGAGGCCTTTAAGGCATCTTGTTAAATATGCTGTTCCCCTGTTATTGGGAAACCTAATGCAGCTGATGTACAACGCTGTAGACTCCATTATTGCAGGTCGTTTTATCGGACAAGATGCACTTGCTGCAGAAGGTATAGCAGAGCCTGTAATGAATATGATCATACTCCTGATCTCCGGAATAACTATAGGGTCGGGCGTATTGATGAGTGAAGCATTCGGCGCAAAAGATATGGATAGATTGCGAAAGCTTAATGCCACTACGCTTATTCTCGGACTTATTGCTGGAAGTATAGTGGGGCTACTTGGCTTCTTTCTCTCCCGTTATATTCTTATTCTGATGGATACTCCGTCTTCTATTCTTGATAAAACGACATGGTATCTCTCTATAACATTTATCGGAGTCCCCTTTGTATTTGTATTCAACGCTCTCTCTGCGGGACTAAAAAGTGTCGGAGACAGCAAGACGCCGCTCTTTTTCCTTGCGTTCTCTTCTATATTGAATGCTGTCTTGGATTTAATCTTCCTTGGTCTATTGGGATTCGGAATCATATGCTCGGCAACAACAACAGTAGTAGCTGAGATAGTCTCTGCTTTTCTCGCCCTATGGTGGACCGGAACAAGAAACAAGGAGATATTCCCTTCTTTCGTTGATTTAAAAATAAAAAAAGACAGTGTCTTGAATATTTTGAAATATGGCGGCCCGACAGCACTTCAGCAGATGGTACAGCCACTGGGAAAACTCTTTATCCAAGGAGCTGTAAACTCTTTGGGTGTAGCTTCTATCGCTGCTTTTAACGCTGCTGCCAGAATTGACTCCTTCGCTCTTATTCCTGAGCAGGGGATAGCAGCAGCTGAAGCCACCTATATTGCTCAAAATAGGGGGGCGGAAAAAAAAGAGAGAGTTATGAAGGGATTCTGGTCCGGGGTGGTGTTAGAGCTTTGTTATGCATTATTCATCGGAATGGTCGTATTCTTTCTTAAGGATGGCATTGTGTCTCTATTCATCGACGGAGAGAGTGCAAAAAGCGTCATAGAGAGAGGAGCCGGCTACTTGGGAGTCATGGCGTTTCTTTATGCCCTGCCTTCTATGACTAACCTGGTACAAGGTTTTTTCAGAGGAAACGGTAAGATGTATACAACAATAGTGGGCACTACGGTCCAGATTACTGTACGTACAGTCTTTACATTTATCTTTACTCCGAAATTTGGAATTATCGGGATCGCTTATGCTTCTGGATTAGGATGGGCCATGATGCTAGTATGGGAAATCCCATATCTATTCATCACAGCCCATAAAAGAGGATATAAAATCAGAGGTATGTGACCTCGACTTCCATAGTTTTGCCACTCTCTTTTTTCACTGTATTTCCTTCAATTCTTTCTCCGTCTACAGTGAGAGAGTATTCGTTGCTTCTCCTTCCTGAGATAATGAGAGTCGTGTCGCCTATCTTTCGTGTGGCGGTGAACTCATTAATCTCTTTAGGAAGACATGGATTTATTTTTATGCCGTCCAACGTCGGTGTAATACCCATAATAAACTGAGAAGCGTTTACAAATGTCCAAGCTGCGCATCCTGTCAGCCAGCTGTTCTTTCCTTCGCCTTCGTTTTGGGCATCTCTTCCCGCAACCATCTGTGAATATACATAAGGCTCTGTCTTATGTATTTCACTAATCTCTTCCAAGTATGCAGGACAGATCTTTCTATATATTTCAAAGGCTCTGTCTCCATGTCCCAAGAAAGCTTCTGCACAGCTTACCCATGGGTTGTTATGACAGAAGATTCCTGCATTTTCTTTGTATCCAGGAGGATATGATGAGACTTCTCCAAGGTTCAGGTGATACTCTTTGTAAGCCGGCTGCAGCAGTACGATTCCATACTTTGTATCCAGATACTTCTTTACGCTTTCCAACGCTTTTTCAGCTTTGCCGTCTTCTACTCCGATTCCAGCCATTACACACATACCTTGAGGCTCGATAAATATCTTCCCGTCGTCACAGAGGTGGCTTCCCACAGGATTTGAGAATGCATCGTAGGCTCTGACAAACCACTCTCCATCCCAACCATATGTCTCTGTAGCCTCAACCATCTTCTGGATTTCTTTCTCTATTTCTTTCTTTTCGTCATCAAGACCCAAGTGGGAGAGAATCTCTACGTACTGTTTTGCGTATTTTACAAAAAGACCGGCGATGAATACAGACTCTGCTTTTCCACTTTCAAAGTTGGAGCAAGTCTGGAAACTCTCTCCTGGAGTGGAAGAGAAGCAGTTTAGGTTCAGACAGTCGTTCCAGTCTGCTCTTCCAATAAGTGGCAAGCCATGGGGTCCTTTATGGGAGATAGTGTATCCTATACAGCGTCTTAAGTGCTCCAAGAGACTCCTTGCCTTTGTTTCGTCGTTATTAAATGGAACGCTTTCTTCTAGAATAGACCAGTCCCCTGTTTCCGAGAGGTAAGAGTACGTGCAGGCGACAAGCCACAAAGGATCGTCGTTGAAGCCACCGCCTATATCCGCGTTTCCTTTCTTATCTAACGGTTGATACTGGTGGTATGTGGATCCGTCTTCAAACTGAATGGATGCAATGTCGATAATTCTCTGTCTCGCCCTTTCAGGAATTATGTGCATAAAGCCCAGTAGATCCTGACAAGAGTCTCTGAATCCCATGCCTCTTCCTATTCCGCTTTCGTAATAGGAGGCGGAGCGGGACATATTGAAAGTGACCATACACTGGTATTGGTTCCAGATGTTCACCATTCTGTCAAACTTCTTATCTCCTGTAGATATATGATAGGAAGACAAAAGAATATTCCAGTAATCTTTAAGCTCCTGTAGTTTGTTCTCTACATCTTCTTTCGACTGGTATCTGTTTTGCATCTCATGGGCTTTATTCTTATTGATTACACCTTGCTTCTCCCATTTCTCTTCATCTTTGTTTTCCACATATCCGAGAACGAAGATAAGAGTCTTTTCTTCTTTTGGAGAGAGTGTGAATCTGTTTTCCAGGGCTGCAATCGGAGACCAACCTGAAGCATGGGAGTTCTTCATTCTTCCTTCTGTTATGGAAGAAGGTGAATCCCAGTTGTTAAAACGTCCTAAGAAAGAGGCTCTGTCAGAGTCGAAGCCTGTTACTTCTTCGTTTACAGAGAAAAAGGCGTAGTGGTTTCTTCTCTCCCTATATTCTGTCTTATGGTAGATAGCTTTTTTCTCTATCTCCACCTCTCCTGTAGAGTAGTTGCGCTGGAAGTTTGTGAAATCATCCCAGGCGTTCCATAGACACCACTCTACAGCACCTACAGTTCTGATGTTTCTTGTTTTATCGCTATCGTTTCTGACAGTAAGCATCATTACTTCAGCATTTTCCTTCAGTGGAACAAAGCATAAAAGCTCAGAAGAAATATTATCTTTAGTTCCTTTAAATAGAGAGTATCCCAGACCGTGTCGAGTCTCATAATAGTCCAAAGGAGTCTTAGATGGCATGAATGATGGAGACCAGGCTTCACTATCGTCCGACGATATGTAGAACATACGCCCTCCATTATCTTCAGGGACGTTATTATATCTGAAACGAGTAATACGTCTCATCTTTGCATCTTTATAAAAGTCATATCCGCCTGCGGTATTTGAAATTAAACCGAAGAAGTCTTCGTTCCCGAGATAGTTGATCCAAGGTAGGGGGGTATAAGGTGTTTCAATTACATATTCTTTTCTTTCATCATCAAAGTGCCCGAATTTCACAGCATGCTCCTTGTGGTTAGTTTATTCAGTGAACTAACAATATTAAAACACTATTTCTGAAATAGCGAAAGAAAAAAGATTAAGAGTTTTCAATAATCTGCATTTTCAGCTTAAAACGCGACATATTTCAAGAAAAGCGCGTTCTAAATAGTAAGAGGAAAAAATGAAAGACAATCACGAGTATAAGAAAAACAAAGAGTGTGCAGCTTTTGATGAACTACTGATTTATCCTTTCTTTTCTTCATATGAAGGGGCAAATGAGATCATCTCATCATTTCTTGGGGAAGAAATAAGAATAGAGGCGATTTCTCCGTTGTTTTTGGATCATATTGTAGGAAAGATGGCTGTTGCAATAGCAATGGAAGCAGTAGGCGTAGACGGTAGGTACTTTTTAATAATGAAGAAAATAGGCGAAGACGATCCTTTTGTTGCAATCAAAAACATGGTTTTATATTCTCTTCTGACTCTCTCTGAGAAAAGAGAAGAGGATGGGGATGTGAAAATTGGTTTTATTCTGGTTGTAGATAAAGAAAACTCCCCCTCCTCCCTTGTAATAAGAGACAATATGAAAAAGCTTCAGATTGTGGATGGAGATCTTAAATCAGCCATTGTCTTTCCTCGGTCCGACGAAAAGGGAGAGTTGAGAGATATGATTCTTGAACTCAATGATGGAGAAAGAGGTCCTCTCCGCAATAAAGATATTAGAGAATGCATTGAGTGGTTATTGTCAGATGAGGGGAAAGAAGTATACTCGGATTATTGGGAAATGATAGACAGTAGATGGAAAGCTAACCTGGCATGCGAACTTATAGCTTCAGGTTTGACAGAAGAAGAGATAAAGAAAACCCTGGAAATGAGTAATGACGACATATCTCTCTTTAGGGGATTAAAGAAAGCTAGAGAACGCTTCCTTTCGTACTTTACAGATTGATGCCTATCATTATTAATAGAATAAGAATTCCCAAGACAGACCCTATGAGGTACTTTTTGTTTCTTTCGTCGCTTTCGTCAAGACTCATAGAGAGTATTGCAGGAACGACTGAGATCAAGAATGGCACTATAAGGGCAGGAATCTTTCCCATTGTCGTTGTTCCGCCTGATATATTGAACTGAGTGACAATGTTCTCCGGGAGAGCGAAGAAACCGAAGGCTACCAGTATTACAGAAGCGACAATAAGTGCAATTGCGATTTTCTTATTCTTATTCATATTTTGAATTATAAGGCCTTGGAGAAGTATTTCAACACGCTTTATGTGCACTCTCCCTTCTATTTATGCGGTACATGTGCGGTTGTGTAATATGCGGAAGAAAAGAATCGCACATAAAGTGCCAATTGTGCAATTAAAGTGCAAATAAAAAAAACTCAAATATTTTTAAATACTTTTTTTACCGTTGCTATTGGTGTGCGGGGAGGGGAGTAGATTGTAGTTGTAATAAGGAAGCAAAGAAATGAAAAACACAACAAAGAAAGTAATCACAGTCATGGCAGTTTTGGTACTCGCAGCAGCATCTCTTTCTGCAAAGGTAAGTATCAGAAGTACAGCCGGTGCTACAAGATACTTTGCAATGTCTGTCAACTCAGCTGCAGGTGGATATCTTGTCGACGGTGTTTCTGCCGGTGTCGATGCTCTTGTTGATGTTGGCTCCGAAAACAAAGTCTCCTTAGAGGCAAATGCCAAGAAGGCAGCAGACAACAGCTTGTCTGTACTTACTTTCAATGCTTCTTTCTACAAAGATGCTTCCATTATGGAAGATATGAAACTCTTCCTTGAGAGTGGAGTTGAGACACACCTTGTTCTTTCTGACGGAATCGGAACAGAGATGGGTCTTGCCTGCAAGGGTGGCATCAGCTATCAGGCATCAGAGAATTTCGAGATCGTTATGAGCGCTGGAGTTAGAAACATGTTCTTCTCTACAGCATGCTCTTCAATGTACGCATCTGTTCCACAGTCTGTAAGTATGGTCGGTGTGGATGCTGGTGTCGAATGCACATATAAGTTCTGATTGGAGGTCGAGTATGACAATGGTATTAATGTTGACAGAGTTATTGGTAGGAGTCCTTGCGATCTCCAAAGTAGTGCAGATCATTTTGAAAATCTATAAATCAGTTTCAGAAGAGGGTAGAAAGGTAGCGTAATTAGACTTTTATGATTCTCAATCCTCATATAATTCCTGGTGTTTGAGGCTTTGAGAGTTCTGAGAGAGAATAGAGTATTCACTTTCTATATATATTTCCTTTTTTCTTAAGAATCTGCATCTCTATATCTAATCAATATTTAGTGCTTAAGATGTGGCTGAGCTTTACTCTCTATTACCCGCTTTGAGGGTATGGCTCCTCCACTGATATTGCAGATGGTGTCAATCGGGTTATGTACAGCCTGACTTGTAGTTTCTCTTTTGTCCAGTCGAAATAAATCGACGGGAACTTGGATAATGGTGTCCAGGATAACCCTGGTCTCCTTAGATGCTTTAATCTTCCTTATTACACACATCGCGTCTATGGAGACCAAGGGATTATATATAGCTCTTTTTTTGGACTTATTTCTGTCCTTTTAAAAGGGGGTGTTCAAATAGGCGTAAAAAGCTTATCTGGGGTGATATTCCTACTGTATTGACCTCAGATATAATCGGGGGATTATTTGCTTTACGTCTTATAAAAACCAGAGGGCATCAGCATGAATAGTGCTGGCTCTCTTTTTTTTTATTATTTTATAAATAATGATGTATGAATGAAACCTGAAAAGAAAGTATCATCAAAAAAAGAGTGAAGAGATGAAGAGCGAAGAGTTAAGGGAAGAGCTAAGGAAAAAGGATATTAAGTTTGAAGAAACTTTTCATAAAGCAGTATATACCTCTAAAGAGGGGCATATGCTTTCTCTTCCTCAATGTGAAGCTGAAGCAAAGAATCTTTTTTTGAAAAGCAAGAAGTCTTTTGTTTTGATGACTGTCAAAGGTGATAAGAGGGTGGACTTAAAAGCAATGGCTAAAGCTATGGGTTTTTCTTCATTCTCTTTCGGAAAGGAAGATGAGCTTTTCTCTCTTCTGTCCTTTGCCCCCGGTTCAGTCACTCCCATGGGGCTTCTTAACGATAAGGAAAGAAGAGTTGAATTCTACTTGGATTCAGATTTCAAGGATGGTCTGATTTATGTTCATCCTATGGAGAATACTTCGTCTATTCTTCTTTCTTCCAATGATTTATTTGAGTTTTTATCTTCCAATTTTGTAAAGTGCAACTGGATCGGGATAAAGACAAAGGAGACGTAAATGGAGAGCAGAGTCAAGTTTTTTACTCAAGTCGATAATGAAGCAGGAATCGCAAGTCTCACAGTATTCTTGTACGGGGAGGGAAAGGTAGAAGTCAGCTTCCAAGGTGAAGAGAGATTGGTTGAGCTAAGCAAAGAGGGAAAAAGGGAAGACTTCTTTATTCTTAATACACTCTTGTGGGATGGAAAGAAGAATCCTAGGCTTTATTCATTTTTTGTAAATGGGAGAGAGTATAGATTCGGACTCAGAAATTTTGGTCTCGACAGGAATAAAGGCTTTTTTCTTAATGGAGCGAGTTACCCTCTCGATTCAACAAACACCCTCATTACTGATGACATTTATAGATTGGATAAGTGTGATATAGAAGGTGTCGTCACTGCATTTCTCTTTCCCTTCGGCCATGTGCCCGGAGAAGATGAAATAGCGCTTTTATCATCGCATCCTTCTGTGTTTTTCTGGGGATATGAAATAAAGGACGAGAAAGAAGAAGAGATGAGAAAGCTTAATTCAATTCTTTATTCCCTCGATAAAACCAGGGCGACTATAGGAATCTTTGAACACAAAGAATCATTCCTCCCTGTTTTTGACATCTCAGTGGTCAATAAAGGAAATAGAGAAGAGAAGGGCATAGTAGCTTTCAGAGAAAGGGATGGTTTCAAATTATAAGGGCGCTTTTTCGCGCCCCATGAATTACGCTATGTATAGATATATCATTGCATAATGAAAGAGTGTTCCTCCCATAATGAAGAGATGGAAGATTTCGTGACTCTTAAAGTGTCTGTTTCTCTCCAAGAAGGGAATCTTCATTGCATAGATCAAGGCTCCGATTGTGTATGTGATTCCTCCAAGAAGTAATAGTCTGAAGCCACCGGAGGGAAGAGTGTTGTAGATATTCCCCAATGATGGAGCGCAAGCCCAACCCATTAGTAAATAAATGACGGAAGAGACCCACTTGGGGCAGTTGATCCAGAACAATTTGATGACAAGAGCCAAAAGAGCAAGAACCCATACATAACACATTAGGCTGATTCCACCTACACTTCTAAGAGAGATTATGCATAGGGGTGTATAAGTTCCGGCCACAAGAAAGCCTATCATTGCATGGTCAATTTTTCTTAGAATCTTGTTTTTCTTATCTCCGATATTAAAGCCATGGTAGCAGGAAGAGGCCCCATATAGAAAAATAGTGCTGAGTGAAAAAATAGATAATGAGAGTAGTTCTACAGAGCCAAGGTGATCAGAAGCCCCCTTCATCAACAGAATGGGAGAAGCGATTATGCACATAATAAATGCGATGAAGTGTGTGAGTGCACTTATTGGATCTTTTGCCTCAAATGATGGGATTTCTTTGGCTCTTGGTAACATTATATTAATTGTCATCTCCGTTCCTCCTTGCAGATACCTTAAAATACTGATATAACAAACTTGTAATCGGTTTTTTAAAAACTTGTATATAGTTCTAAGAGTATCTGGGATACTTGTCAAGAGTTTTTTAAAAACCGATATAAAGATTTTGGAGATATTTATGATTTTAAGAATAGATGAAAAGGCATTGTCTTCTCTCTCGTCCTATTCTCTCCCTTCCTTTAGGGAGATACCTGATGTAGGTTTGTACCTTAACCAGTGCGCTACATATATAAACAGAGTCTTTGAAAATATAGACGGCATATCCATAACTGAAAGTATGATCAGCAACTATGTAAAGAAGAAGCTGATTCCAAATCCATTAAAGAAACAGTATTCAAGGGAGAGCATCGCTTACCTTATTTTTATTGCGGTGGCAAAGAATGTGATGAGTTTGGATGACATACAGGTTCTTTTGTCTCTACAGAGAAAGAATTTCAGAGTAGAAGAGTCTTATGAATATTTCAGGTCCGAGTTTGTATCTGTCTTGAAGTATGTATTCTCCTTGGGTGATATGCCCTCTTCTATTGATGAGAAGGGAAGTATGGAAAAAGAGCTGTTGAGAAATATTCTTGTAACTGTCTCCCATAAAATATACATTGATTTGGCCTTTGACCTACTGAGAAAGGGAAATAAGTGATGATTGATAATAATACACACTTTATTGGATTTCTCCCTCCTCCTGATATTAGGAGAGTCGTGGAAAGTGACAGAAAGTGGAGTGAAAAGTATGGTTGTAGAAGCGGTCACTCCACACCTGTACATGTGACTTTGGTCCCTCCCTTTTCCTCCCAAAAATCCACTAGGGAGATAAAAGACACTCTTAATGGAATACTGCCGCTTCTCTCTCCCTTTTCGTCTAAAGTGGAAGGATATGGTAGTTTTGGAAATAGGACTATTTTTTTGAGAGTGGAACCAAGTGGAGATTGGGATAATCTATCAAAAACACTTTCAAAAGGATTAAAGGCGATGGGGGAGAGAGTAAAGGTGGAGAATAAGCCTCTTGTCCCCCATCTGACAGTGGCCAACAGGGATATTCCTCCTAATAAGTTCGATTTTCTCTTTTCTTCACTCTCTTCCCATAGTTTCTCTTCTATCTTTACTGTCGATAGCGTCGCTCTCTTTCATAGGGAAGGAAGAGGATGGAGAGTAGACGAAGAAGATATATTGAGAATCGGGATGTAGTTATTTTTCTTTCTTAAGAGAAAGATATGCACTATAAGCGGAAGAGAAAGCGAAAGTGAGATTGTATCCTCCGCACTCTCCGTCCACATCCAGGGCTTCTCCGATAATCCAGAGATTAGGAACCAGCTTGGATTTAAATGTAAAGGGATCCACTTCATCTGTATCTACGCCCCCACGGGTGACGGTGGAAGAGTTGAGCATACCCTTTGTTGTTACAATCGGGGTCCACTTATAGATTTTATCACGATACTCTTCGCTGTCTTTCTTGGAAAGTTCTCCTATCTTTTTGTCTTTCCAGCTCAGTCTCTCCTCCAAGAGCCTCAACGGGAGTAAAGTCTCTTCGTGTAGTGCTTTGATGGCTCTCATGTTTCCCTTTAAATGGAATAACTCTGAGGGAGGTAAATATGAGAGAGAAATCTCGATTTGATCGTCGTTCTCCACTTCTCTCGAAATATTCATCACCTCAGGCCCGGAGATTCCGTTACGTGTAAAAAGAATAGAGCCTTCTCTCTTTATTTTCTTGTATTTAATACATGCGTCTTCTACAGTAATCCCCTCAACTCTCCCCATGTCTTCTTTCACCTTCAAGCTGCATAAAGCGGGGCGAATGGGAACAATCTTATGCCCAAGGAGGGAGAGTATAGGGAAAAATGAGCCGTCAGATCCAGTCTGAGAAAACGAAGAACCCCCGGTGGCTATTACCAGTTTATCTGCTTCGACAACGCCTTTATTTGTAGTGATTATAAAAGAGTCCTCGTTTCTAGTGATAGAGAGAACCCTTGTCTCCAGAGCTATATCTCCCTTTCGTAGTGCGTTTATTACATCACAGCTTTTCTCTGAGACAGGGAACACTTTTCCATCTGAGCGAGTATATGTATCAAGGGAGAGAGAAGAAAAATACTCTCTTATTCTCCCTGGACCGAAGGTATAGATGGAAGGAGAGACAAACCTCTTTTTGTCATAGTAATGGGAAACTATTTCTCTCGCGTCTCCTTCATGGGTAAGGTTGCATTTGCCTCCTCCGGTCAGTGAGAGCTTCTTTCCGACTTCATTATTCCTTTCTAATAGTAGGGCCTCCCGAATAAGTGAAGAGAGAAATAAGCCTGAAGCTCCGCCTCCGATAATTACTATTTCTCTTTTCATTTGAGAATGCCTATTTTCTTCATAAGCCAAGGGAGTGCTTTCTCGAAGTCTATGTAAAGTGTGGAATAATCATCTTCTTCCATGGTTTTCTTGATGGACTTTAACACAAAGTCTCCTGAAATGGATATCGCCTCCTCTAGGTTTGTTCCCCTAAGTAAGGCACCTGTGAGAGAAGAGGCAAAGACATCACCGGCTCCGCAGAAGGACTGGTTTATTTTCTTATGAAAGTGCCATGTTATTCTTTCTCTTGTACTGTCATAGGCGACATTTCCTATTTTGCCTTTTATTCCTTTAAGGTTCTTTTGGTCTGAGGTAAAGGAGACTCCTTTAAGAACTACGTTTTTCGTTCCAAGCTTTGAAAGATCTTTTAAGATAGAAATGATGTCTTCTTCTGTATATTCTTTATTGAAGAGATCTTCTCCAAGAAGAAAAGAAGCTTCTGTCAAATTAGGAAGAATAACATCAGATCCATTTATTATCTTATGTATGTGTGAAGCAAAGGAAGAAGATATACCGCTATACATCTTTCCTTCATCAGCCATAGCAGGGTCTACAATAAGCAGTGTGTCATCTCTTCTGAAATCTTTGACAAAGTCTTTTACATGGTCTACATGGATTTCTGAACCTAGGTATCCTGTATATATTGCATCAAAAGAAAACCTTTGTTTCTTCCAGTGATCAGTTATAGGGGTGAAGTCTGAAGAGAGGTCATGGACAAAGAAGTCATCGAAGCCTGAGTGGGTGCTTAATAGTGCAGTAGGCAGGACTGCAGTATCGATGCCCATGGCGCTGAGAATAGGAAGGGCCACAGTAATGGAGCACTTTCCTTTACATGAAATATCTTGGATAGTAACTGCTTTTTTCACACTTTGATTCTATATGTCACTAAGAGTGGATTCAAGATACTAAATGGATTTCTGTTTCTATGAAATAAAAAAGTAGAATTAGTAATCTTATAAGGCTAGAATAAAAGAGGAGGAAAGCTATGATACCTCAAGCCTGGCTAAATTTCTATTGTGTCATACTCATGGCTATATTGGCTGTTGGTATCTATCGACGAAGGACGGGAAGAACCTCTAACATGCTGTTCTTTTTCCTGGTGATCGCTCACGGCTTCACACTTTTTTTTGACGGTATATATTGGTGTATTGACGGTAGATCCGGCTTTTGGCCTATGGCTGTGATCTTTGTGCTGATCTACGCATTCTGCCTTTTGATGCTTACCCTTTACCACTATTATCTGAGGGCGTTTTGGAAAGAGCACTATGGAATAAAAAGTGAGAACTGGCTTAATTCCTTTCCAATAGCGGTGAACATTGTATTCAACATTCTTTGGATTTCAAGTTTCTTTACTAATCTCTTTTTTGTCATGGAGAAGGATGGTAGTTATTACTATACCCGCTATCATATATTCTCTCAGTTCGGAATTCTGTTGATTCTTTTTCCTGATTTGCTGGTACTTATTAAGCATAGGAAGAAAATGGGAGCTAAGAACTGTCTCTTGTGGATATTCCTGCCTACCTTGGCTGTTGTAGCGAGACTCTTTGACCTTATTTACAATCTACCATTTGTATATCCGGTAATATCCCTATGTATCGTAGGCATTTTTACGATAGTGAATGTTGAGATGGATAGAAGTGTAGAGAAACAACTTCTCTCTGTCAGGTCTGATATGAGTAAAGTAATGATCAGTCAGATTCAGCCCCACTTTCTCTACAATGTTTTAAATTCCATATCTATTCTCTGTCATAAGGATCCTAATAGAGCCGCAGAGGTTACAGACGAGTTCGCCCAGTATCTGAGATGGAACATCAACTCGGTTTTTTCATTAGAGCCTGTATCCATCACGGAAGAGATAAAGCATACAAAGAAGTATTTGGAACTAGAGAAAGAAAGGTTCGGTGATATATTAAATGTTCTATGGAATATCAAGGACGACAGCTTCTATATTCCTCCTCTAGTTCTCCAACCTCTTGTAGAGAACGCTGTAAGACATGGAATATGCCAGAGAGAAGAAGGCGGAACAGTTTGGATCGATATCTATAGTGATGAGACAAATCATTATGTGGTCATTACAGATAGCGGAATAGGTTTCGATACTGCGAAACTGGCAGATAACAGCGACAAGCTCCATGTAGGGTTGGCGTATGCAAAAGAGCAGATTGTAGGAATATGTGGGGGAGAAATAGAGGTTGAGAGTACTCTAGGAAAAGGAACCCGAATAAGGATCTCTCTTCCTAGAGAGAACAATACATATTTCTCGCTCAATCAAGAGAAATAGAATACAGATTCAAACTGAAGAGTAGATGACTTCTCTTGTTTTACAGTATTACTTCGTGTGTTGAAGTTTTCTTCTTCCCCATTCTGGGACGGTAGATTGTCCCAAGCTTCCAGACATATGAAAGGATCGTTCCCGCTTCTCCATATTACAAGGTTTTTAAAGTGGGTGAGGTTTATCTCGACTTCTCTGTCTTTTCCTTTCACTCTCGCTTTCTTTGCACCAGGTACGATGAGTGTGGTGTTATGGGAGAAGAATGACAAAGGCAGCGTCTCTTCTACTCTCTCTTCTTTTACTATGTCGCCATTTGCATCAAGAATAATAGAGTCATTGTCTTCACTTTCAATGAAAACCATTGCCTCTCTGTCCTCCATAATGAACCCAGGGTGTATACCGATACCATAAGTCATCTCTTTCTCTCCGGTGTTCTCCACAGTCATTTTGGAAGAGAGTGCATTTCCTTCAACTTTATACTCTACGTAGTATTTGAACTCCCTGGGGTAGATCTTAAGAGTGGAGTCGTTTGATTCTATCATCATTTTTACTCTGTCTTCCTCTTTCTCTACAACAGAGAAAGTCATATCTCTTGCAAAGCCGTGCTGCCCCATGTGATACTCTACGCCGTCATATGTATATTCAAGGTTTCTAAGTCTTCCTGCCCAAGGAAAGAGGATTGGAGCTCTTCTTTTCCAAGTGTGGTCCCCTTGATAGAGATACTCTCTATTGCAATATTTGATACTTCGTAACTCTGCGCCTTCTTCTGTTACTTCTACTTCCAATGTGTTGTTTTTAATAGTGATCATATCTTTATTCTATTCCCACTCTCTCTTATTTGGAATGACAACTTTTCTTCTCTTCTCTACAATTAAAGTATGAAGATTACGATACTGACTATGTTTCCTGAGTCTTTTTCTTCTCTCTCCACCTTCCCGGTAATAAAGAGGGCAGTGGACAGAGGCTTATTGGAACTAGTGATAAAAGACATAAAAAACTATGGGGGAGGATCATTTCGCCATATAGACGACTCGCCTTGTGGCGGAGGAGTGGGCATGATCCTTCGTATCGATACTCTGATGAGAGCCCTCTCTGATTCTGTAACCACATTGTCCCACACAGTCCTTCTTTCTCCAAAAGGAAGTGTCTATAACCAAAAGAAGGCAAGAGAGTTCTCGGCTCTATCTGATTTAGTGCTGGTATCAGGACACTACGAAGGAGTGGACAGAAGATTTGAGGATCATGTAGACGAGATGATAAGTATCGGAGACTACATACTTACAGGAGGCGAGCTTCCCGCCTTTGTTATCGTGGACTCTATTTCCAGGCTTTTGAAGGGAACTATAAGAGAGGGGGCGACAGAAGACGAGAGCCATGAGAATGGACTTTTGGAGTATCCTCAATATACAAAGCCAGTGGATTGGAATGGGGAGAAGGTTCCTGAGATTCTTCTTTCCGGCAATCATGGAGCAATCGATGAATGGCGTGAGACACAGGCCTTGTTAGATACAAAACGGCTGAGACCAGATCTCTTTGAAAAGCATGTGCTGACTGAAAGGGAAAGAACGCTATTGGAGAAAGCAGGGGTGGTTTCTTCATAATATCTACTTAATTCTTTTTCTTTTCATCACTATATTGAAACTCATTCTCCCTATAATACTGTTATAGTCTATTTGAACAGGAAAAGCGGCGAGCGCTTATTTTTCTTTTCAATCCCTCCTTTATTCGGCCATGGTTTTTTCCATGGCCGTAGTATTGAAAGAAAGATAGACTCTATAAGGAAATATGAAGATTTAAGAAGAAAATATTGCTTTATCTCCATATACTCTCCACCCACACTTAATTAAAAACAAGAATGAATAGTGTAGAGTATAGTCAGCAAGAGCGAAAGATCGCATTTTTTCATAATAAAACTCCTCCTATACGGCTAGTAATCATCTAGCCGTTTTTATGTGCCTTTTCTCTCCTGATAGTGTAGAATCATATAAAGAGAGGAAAAGAAATGAAGGCATTATTTATTGGAGGAAGTGGAACAATAAGTCTCAGTATCGTAAAGAGACTATTAGACATAGGATGGGAAGTCTGGACTCTTAATAGAGGAAATAGAAGAGATGAACTGCCGGATAGCGTCAAGCAGATTCATGTAGACATCAACGATGAAGAGAGCGTAATAAAAGCATTGGACGGCCTCTATTTCGACACCATCGCTGATTTTATTGTATTTGATGTAGATGCTGCCATGCGTGATATAAGGCTCTTCAGAGATAAGACAGACCAATATATCTTCATCTCATCTGCTTCTGCTTACCAGAAGCCTATGAAGTCTCCATTTATTACAGAAGAGACGCCCCTTGAGAATCCATATTGGGAGTATTCAAGAAAGAAGAAGGCTGTTGAAGAGCTTTTGTTCACTGAGTATAGAAATACAGGATTCCCAGTTACAGTCGTTAGACCTAGTCATACATATGACGACAGAAAATTCCCGGTGGCAGTCCACGGTCATAATGGCTCATGGCAGGTTGTGAAGAGGATGATGGAAGGAAAGAAGATAATCGTTCCTGATAGTGGCCTTTCATTCTGGACTCTCACTTGGTGCGAGGACTTTGCCGTCGGTTTTACCGGCCTTATGGGAAAGAAAGAAGCAATAGGCGAAGCTTATCAGATTACGGGAAGCGACAGGTTAAGTTGGAACGAGATTCTCTCTACTATTGCAGAAGCAGTTGGAGGTGAGTATAAGCCATGCTACGTGCCTTCTTCTCTCTTGGGCATAATCGGAGAAAAGTATGGCTATGATTACACGGGAGAACTTCTTGGAGATAAAGCATATACAGTTCTATTTGTAAACTCTAAGCTGGATAAAATATCTCCAGAGATGTGCACGAGAACTTCATTTAAAGAAGGAGCAAAGAGAGCTGCCGCGAGAATCCTCTCTGATGAATCCCTACAGAAAGAAGACCCGGAATTTGATGCTTTCTCTGACAGAGTCGTGGAAGCAATGGAGAGAGTGGAGAAGGAGTTGCTGGAGATATAATCATACTCTTTATAAGACTCAAAGATGCCCGTGGATCTTTCTTCGGGCATCTTTGATAATAAGACTTAGATAGATTTGTTATATATATTTTTCTTATTAGTAGTTTTTAACAAAAGATAAGCTGGTGTTTCGAAAATGTGCTTATGGTTGTATTATAGTAATAAGAATGAACTTAAATAAGGAGGATACACATGGGAATGTTTCTTAATCCTGATGACCAGCAACTAAGAGACGATAGATGTCAACCATTCTATGTAGACAAGTCGTTAATCATTAGCGAGATGAATAATATCATCAGACAAAAAAGTGATAAATTTATATGTGTATCCTGTCCACGTCGCTTTGGAAAAACTATGGCAGCCAATATGATAGCAGCCTACTACACCAAAGGTGCTGATTCCCATGATGCATTCAAGGGGCTTAATATTTCGTCTGATCCTTCCTTTGAAGAGTACATAAACAAATATAATGTTTTGAAAATAGATTGTGGTGAAATCTATTACAGTAAGAACAATGGAAGAAGCTTTGTAGAGGAAATAACGGGATTATTGATATCGGAATTTAGAAGACAATTTCCAGATTTGGTCTTTCCTGATACTTGCAATATTGCACAAGCCATAAGGACAGTCTATGAGGAAAAGAAGGAACAGTTCGTAATAATCCTAGACGAATATGACGTAATAATTAGGGAGAAGAGCAACGAAGAGATAGGACCTTATTTGTACCTTCTTAACGGACTTTTCAAAGGCTCCAGTATATCTTCAGCCATCGCACTATCTTACATCACAGGAATACTTC
>CAMEXG010000007.1 GCA_945947045.1 uncultured Spirochaetales bacterium
CAGTTCTCAACGAAGCCTGGAAGCTGGCACCCTTTAGGGTGGCGGTAGTTCACTTGCCATATAAGGTCGACCTTGTCCTGCTGTCACCCATAATACTACTATGTATTTATCATCAATTTGGTATTTTTCAATTCGTGGAAGAAAGAATGGTTCAATAAAGTGACACTTGTTTAATAAGTCTTTTTCTATTTTATCTATTTCTTCCGGGTCAATACTCGAAACAGGAAGTACCGGTTTTCCGTTTTTTTCTTCAACTACAATTAATATATATCCACCGTCTTGGTTCTCTATATCGTTTGCAAAAGCACATATTGTTCTTATGCACTCAGCTTGGTTCCATTTTCTTTTGTATTCAATTCTGCTAGATTCGATTTCTCTTGTATCAAGAAGGGCTTTGACATTTATTGGCAGCATATGTATCCCCTACAGTAATTGTAGATGAATTGTCGATAATTGCCGATTGTTTTGTTTAAATGTCGATTTTATTGTCAATTTAATTGTCGATTATAATGCTCTAATTGTCGATTTGGATTGTTTTGGTACTAAGATTTTGAAATATATTCTTAAATAGGAATAAAAACTAGGATTTTAAATTTTTGTATGTCAAAATTAAATGCTCCGCTTGGGAGCATTTAAAACTGTGTTAGTCGTTGACTCTTTCCAAGTATTCTCTTGTTTCAGTGTTGACCCTAACCTTTTCACCCTGCTTGATGAAGCCAGGAACTCTGATTTTTAAACCAGTCTCGAGAACTGCATCCTTTGTTACGCCCTGAACTGTGTCGCCTCTTGCAGCGTCTTCTGTTTCAGTGACAACGTAGACAACCTTGCTTGGTACCTGGATGTCGAGAACCTGATCTTCCCAAAGAGTAAGTCTGTAAGTCTCTCCATCTTTCATGATGTACTCATAGCCTTCGAAGCTCTTCATTGGGACTTCGATCTGCTCATAGTTCTCAACGTTCATGAAAGCGAAGTTTTCACCATCGTTATAGAGATACTGGAATGTTCTGTCTTCAATAGTGATGTCTTCTGCGTTGTCCTGAGACTTCATTGTTTCTGAAAGAGTCTGTCCTGTTGCCGGGCTCTTGAGCTTAAGTCTGACGAATGCGGAACCCTTACCTGGGTTAACGAACTCTCTTTCGATGCAGAGGAATGGCTGGCCCTTAATAAGGAGAGCTGTACCTTTTTCAATCTGTCCTGCTTTAATCATGTTCTTTTATACCTCAGTATTAAATATACTAATTAGTTTCGTATGGTGGAAATACCGCTATGTAGAATAACAGAAAGACAATATCTCTGTAAAGAGTCGGGAGATATGTGGAAAAAGGAGCCCTTTCTCTTATTCTGTCTTCAGCATAGAGCACATAGGAAACGAGAGGATGGGAGCTATCTCATCTCCTCCATACTCGGTAAGTAGAAGTCTATCAAGTCCTATGGCACCACCGGAGCACTGGGGCATATCGAGAGACGCAAAAGAGAAGTCCGCCTTGCTGATAGCTTCCCCGGTGGCCTTTCTCTCTTTCTCAAGAATATCTTGCTCTCTTTTGTAGTAGGAGAGAATCTTATCTTTGTCTCTCTCTTCATCGTAGCAGTTGGCAATTTCGATTCCCTTTATGTACATCTCCCATCTCTTTTTGTATGGACGGTCGGGATAATCTTTTGCCAGGCATTCTATCTGAGAGGGATAATCACAAAGATATACTTCCCTGTCTTTTGGTAGAGAAGTCTCTACATAAGTAAGGAATATTCGGTTGAAAGTATCTTCCCAACTTTCACTATCAGGGACATAAAGATTAAGCCTCTCAGCTTCACTTCTAAGATATTCGTACTCCTGAGCTTTTAATAAATCGACTCCCGCAAACTCTTTCATGGCTTCTTCCATTGTGATGATAAGTGGTTCGTTCTTTAACCATGAGGGATTAGATATTGCAGTCTCTTTGATCATCTCATGAGTCAGCTCTATGGAATCTTTGTCTGTGAAATCCATAGTATAGTACTCCAGCATTGAAAACTCAGGGTTATGTACATCTCCAAGCTGCTCTGAGTTTCTGAAACATGTTGAGATTTGAAATATTGATCCTGATCCTGATGCTATCATCTCCTTCATGAAGATTTCAGGGGAAGGAATAAGATAAAACTCTTTCTCGCCTACAAACTCATTTTTAAATAAAGTAGAGAATGTCTTTATTGTTGGTTCCGGAATAAGAGAGGGGGAGAGTGTAGGGGTGAATACTTCTAGATAGTCTCTATCCAGGAAGAAGGACCTTATGTTTTTATAGAGCTCAGACCTGGCTCTTTGGGCTTTAAAATCGATCATGGAAAGAATATATCACACAATAGAGTTTGAATCGACGATATATGCAGAATGTATACAAAGTTAGTGATACTAACTAATCAGAATTATTGAGTTTTGTGCACTTTTAAGCGTATTATCAATAATATGACAGGTTATACTACAGAAGAGCCGATTTATGCTCTTGCAACACCATTTTCACCATCCGCATTGGCCGTTATAAGAACTAGTGGAACAGAGGCCATATCCCTTGTACAGAAAGTATTCAAGGGAAGATTGACTGGTAGGCCCAACGGCACTGCGGTCCATGGTTGGATATTAGATAATAACAGAGAGAAAGTCGATGAAGTTGTGGCTCTTCTATATAACCATGGCCATGGGTATACAGGAGAAGAAGCTGTTGAGATTATGTGTCACGGCTCCCTTCCTGTTATAAAGAAAATTTCTACGACTCTTGAAGGAGCGGGGTTTAGGCAGGCGCTGAAAGGAGAGTTTACGTATAGAGCTTTTCTAGGTGGGAGAATGGATCTTACTGAAGCGGAAGCTGTGGAAGAGCTGGTGTCGGCAAAGGGGGAGAGAGGAAGAAAAGATGCACTCTCTCGTCTCTCAGGATCCATTAGAAATGAAGCTGACAAGGCAAAAAATGAGATAATCAACATACTCGCTTCATTGGAAGTCCAGCTTGATTATGGAGAAGACGATATTCCTGAAGAGTGGATTTTCCCTTTGGAAAAAGTTGATGCCATTATTGACAGACTAGAGAAAATCAGAAGTACATATGCTTCCTCCAGATTGTACTCTCAAGGAGCGAAAGTCGTACTTGCAGGTAGCACAAATGCGGGTAAATCCAGTCTTTATAATGCTCTTTTGAAAGAAAACAGAGCCATTGTCTCTTCTGTGGCAGGAACAACCAGAGACTATATCGAGACAGAGTGTGAGATGAATGGAATCCCAGTGAGGCTTTTCGATACTGCAGGGCTCAGAAGTAGCGGAGACGAAATAGAAAAGGAAGGAATACTGAGATCTAAAGAGTTGATGGATGATGCAGACTTGGTTGTTTATGTCATTGCCCCGGGAGAGGCTGAACCCGAGGAAAAAATGACGAATGCCATCTATATACACTCCAAGAGCGATATAGCTCCGGGAGATGGTATATCTTTCTCGTCGCTTACAGGAGAAGGGTTAGATAGAGTCGTAGATGCCATTACTTCTTTTTTAAGTCGGGATAGTGTCGTGATTTCGGATGTTCCTATGATTGAAAGCGAGAGACAAGAGAGAAAACTTGGTGAGACTGTGGAGGCGTTGAAAGACGCAATAAAGGCTAAAAACTGTAGTGTAGATATTATTGCACTATACTTTCAGTCAGCTCTTTCTTCTCTTTCCGAGCTTACAGGTGAAACTACAAGCGACGATATTTTGGAGGTCCTTTTCTCCTCCTTCTGTTTAGGAAAATAAAATGAGAGATTATGAAGCAATTGTAATTGGCGGTGGACACGCAGGAATAGAAGCTGCCCTGGCTCTTTCCAGGGAAGGTTTTGATACTTTGATGATTACTCAGAGCTTGGATGCAATCGGGCGAATGAGTTGTAACCCTGCTATAGGGGGGGTGGCAAAAGGAAATCTTGTCAGGGAAATCGACGCCCTGGGAGGCGAGATGGGACATTTGATTGATGCTTCTATGATACAGTACAGGATACTTAATCGTAGCCGAGGTCCTGCTGTACAGGCTCCTCGTGCCCAAGCAGACAAGTTTTCTTATTCAAGACTAGCCAAAGAGACATGCGAAAAACAAGATAAGCTTAACCTTTTTATGGATACCGTGGTCGACTTCATCATTGAAGAAAAAGATGGTGTGCGGAGTATTGTCGGCGTCGTTACGGAAAGAGGATGGAGAATAAGTGCCAAAGTAGTTGTCCTTACAACAGGAACCTTTATGGAAGGAAGAATATTCATTGGAGAATATGACGCTCCTTCGGGAAGACTGGGTGAAGGTGCCGCATTGGGACTAGGCAAAAAACTCAGGGAGTATGGATTCCACGTGGGAAGAATGAAGACAGGAACTCCGGCCAGAGTAAGAAAGAGTTCGTTGGACTTTGATGAACTGGAAGTGCAGGATGGAGACGAAGAGATGCTTCCATTCTCCTTCGACTATGAAAAAATCGATAGGCCTAGCCAAAACTGCTGGATAACTTTTACTAATGAAGAGACTCATAAAATAATCAGAGAGAATATGCATCGTTCTCCTCTCTATGGAGGAAAAATCGTAGGTAAGGGACCGAGATACTGTCCATCCATTGAAGACAAAGTCATGAGATTCCCTGAGCGTGAGAGACACCAGATTTTTGTAGAGCCGGAGGGTGTAGGAACTGAAGAGATGTACCTCAACGGCCTGTCTTCTTCTCTTCCGGAAGAGGTGCAGCACCAGTTTATCAGGACACTCCCAGGACTAAGACACTGTGAGATCATGAGACCTGCATATGCTGTCGAATACGATTACTTGGATCCATTGGATCTTCTTCCGTCTTTGGAATCGAAGGTGGTTTCAAACTTATTTGTTGCAGGTCAGACTAATGGTACAAGTGGCTATGAGGAGGCCGCGGCACAGGGAA
Organism: uncultured Spirochaetales bacterium; assembly: GCA_945947045.1. Lineage (GTDB taxonomy): Bacteria > Spirochaetota > Spirochaetia > Sphaerochaetales > Sphaerochaetaceae > Ornithospirochaeta. The sequence continues at coordinate 4,900 of CAMEXG010000007.1, forward strand.
TAATAGCAGGAATAAATGCTGCACAGAGACTGAAGAATGAAAAGCCTGTGGTTCTTGGCAGAACTGATGCCTACATCGGTGTATTGATCGACGACTTGGTTACAAAGGGGACAAAAGAACCATACAGAATGTTTACTTCACGTGCTGAATATAGGCTCTCTCTGAGACATGACAATGCTGATATGCGTCTTACTCCCGTAGGATACAAAGCAGGACTTGCTACAGAAGAGAAGATGGAGAGGCTTAAAGAAAAAATAGAGAAAATCGAAGCCGTCAAGGATCTCTTGAGGGTGACAAAGAGAGACGGAAAGAACTGTTATCAGCTTCTTTCTCAGCCTGAGAATGATATCTATTCCCTCTCTGTCCCAGGCCTGGAGGAGTACTCCTACGAAATACTCTCTGAAGTACAGCTGGATGTCAAATATTCAGGTTATCTTAAGAGACAGGAAAATGAAGCGGAGAGAGTAAAGAGACAAGAAGCCATGATCATTCCAGAGAATTTCGACTACGACAAAGTGGATGGAATAAGTGCCGAATCTAGAGAGAAGTTTAAGGCGATACGCCCTCACAGCATTGGGCAAGCAGGAAGAATAAGCGGTGTAAGAGTCTCAGACATTGCCATTTTAAGTGTTGCCATAAAAGGGAGGAATAATGGCTGACGATATCATATTGAACGGTCTAAAGGCATATGGCGTCGAGAATGCTGAAGAAAAGGCTATTGTTCTTGAGAAATATCTAAGCGAGATTATTCTCTTTAACCCCACTCTCAAGTTAGTTGGCGAGAAGGAGAGAGATGAGATAATTTATCGTCATATCTTGGATTCTGCTTCAGCTTACTCCATTTTCTCGACTTTGACGAAAAAGTCCTCGACAATAGCAGACCTAGGAACAGGTGCAGGTCTCCCAGGAGTGGTATTGGCAATTCTATTTCCAGATAGGAACTTTGTCTTGATCGACAGAATGACAAGGCGTATTGGATTCTTACGGGCGGTGAAAGCGAAACTAAAACTAGTGAATGTAGAGATAATCTCAAAGGATATAAGCGAAGTGCAGGATCACTTTGACTATGTGACATCCAGAGCTTTCAGACCCCTGTCTGCCGTTGCTGACAATATGATGAAACTGGCTCCTGAAGCGGTTTTATATAAGGGAACGAAAAAAGCTATTGAAGAAGAGATAAATGATCTAAAAGGCTTGGGATACTCATTCTCCTCTTCTGTCCACCCTGTATTTCCTGTTGGAGAAAAGGGGGAAAGAAATATAGTCGTCATAAACTCTTGGAGGAAAGCATGAATAAAGGAAAATTCTCTCTTATTCTTTCTGTCATCATCATGACAGTTGGTTTTGCATTTGTGCTTTTAGGCGTACTCTCTTTTTTGGGTGTTCTTCCGTCTCCTTTATCTGATTATTCAGAGATGCTGTCTCTTTCTTTTTCCATTACCGGCGGAGGGGACAGGTTATGGGAAGCGGGAGCATTTTTAATGTTAGATGCCCTTCTTATTCTCATTCTACGAGGAAGAAGGCCGTTTTCCATGTTTATCACAGTATATCTATGGCCTATGTACTTCACTTTGCTTTCTGCTGTCAGAAAAATAAATGAAGTATCTTTTCCCTCATACTTTCCTTACTCTATCAAGAATGCACATCCTGGGCTTCTTTTTGTCTTGTTTATTCTGGAGGCATTATTGGCTTTTGTTCTTCTTTCTGCCGTCAAGAGCTTGGATGACAAGTGGAGGAAAAAGAGAGAACTCAATAGAAGAATGCTTGAAAAGGAAGGCATCATAAAAACAAAAGAATCCATAGAAGAAGAAAAGCTTTTGGATAGAGAGAGAAAGCTGAAGGCTATGGAAGATAAAAAGCGTGCAAAAGAAGAAGCCAAGTATGAAAGAGAGAGGCAGAAGGCTGAGAAGGCTGAAAATGATGCCAAGGCCAAACAAGCTGAAAAAGACAAACTGAAATACGAAAAGAAGAGAGAAAAAGAGGAAGAGAGAAGAGAAAAACAGGAGAGACGTCTCAACAAGAAGGCGATGAAGGAAAAAGATAAAGTCCTGGAAGAGTCTCAGATCGAAAAAGAAAGAATCGACGCCAAGGCGGAGAAGATAAAAAAGAAACAGACAAAAGAAGACGAGAAGAAACGAAAGCTTGAAGAAGAAGAGAGAAAGAGACGGGAAGAAGAGGAAATCGGTCCTGCTCCCGAATACTCTTCGGGTATTGGAAATCCGAATACTCCTCTTGTATTCCCAGACTTTGACCCGATGCCTGAGTTGAAGAATATCATCAAGCATAACGCTTATGAAGAGGATGATGTTCCGAAGCTTGAAGAAGAAAAGAAAGAGAAGGCAATTGAAAGTTCTGCTTTTATGGAATGTTTGAAAGAAGAGCTTGATAGAACTGAGGAGGAAAAACCAAAGAAAGAGAGTAAGAAGCGTTTTACTTCTGGCGGAATGCTTGAAGCTACTTTGGAGAGTGCAGCTACAGCTTCTCCTGTAGAGTATAACGCTCCCCGTCGCCCTATTATCGGGCTGGAAGATGATGAAGAAGAAAAGGAAGCCGCAAGTAAGAACAACTCTTCTTTTGCTCCGTCCAATCTGCCTCCCACTCACCCGAGATATAGGTATTTCGAGAATCTCCAGAAGCCTCAGAGTACTCAAAACAACGAAGATGTGGAAAAAGAAGAGGTGAAAAGTAACATCGCCCCTTCTAATCTTTCTACAGACCATCCTCGATACAGATACTTCGAGAATCTTCAGAAACCTCAGAATAGTGTAAATGAAGTGGCGGAGAATGAAGATAGAGTAAAAAACATCGCTCCGTCTAATCTGCCTCCCACACATCCAAGGTACAGGTATTTTGAAGAGATATCAAAGAATAGAGATGAGAGTGTCGATGTAAAGGAGAATGTGGAGGAGAAAAAAGATCCTTCTCCTTCCTCCCTTCCTCCCTCTCATCCAAGAAGACTGTTTGAAGCTTTAGAGACCAACGTTTCCTATATTCCCCAGAGACCCTTCGTCCCTGAAATACAGGATGAGGAAATGGAGGATGTATATGAAGACTTTACTCCAAAGACAGAGAAGATTCCTCTCTCTCCTGTTTTGACTTCAGAAGATAACAAAGCGAAGATTCTTGAGAAAATCAACGCTTCTGTAAGAGAAGAGAACTTAAAAAATCTTATGGCTCAGGAGAAGGAAGAAGAGGAGAATGAAAATAATACAGTATTTACCCCTCCTACAAATACAAGTATCAAGACAAGAGACATTGTCGAAAACGGAGATGGAACAAAGACCATGACGGTAAAGAGCGGAGAGGAAGAAGAGACTGACTTTAATCTATGTGTGGGAGTAGGTAATCTTGCATCCAACATAGCAGGATATACTGCAATAGAGATGAGACAGAAAGCAAAGTATAATCCTCCTCTTCCATCCCTCTTGAAGGAGTATCCGGGAATATCACAAGAGATAGATGAGTACTCTTATAGCCAGGGAATGATCATAGTCCAGACCCTTGCAGAGCAGAAAATTGTTGTGGAGCTGGCAAATATCATAAAAGGCCCTACTGTAACTATGTATGAGCTGAAACTTGCCCAAGGAATGATCATAAGTAAGATCAAGGCCAGGGAAGATGAACTCAACTATGCTCTTGGCGGTAAGAAAATAAGAATTCTTGCCCCTGTTCCCGGAAAACAGGCTGTTGGTATAGAAGTGCCTAATGCAAAGACAAGTATAGTAGGCTTTAAGGATATGATTGAAGCGGCAAGAGAGAACCCGGGGTACATGAAGATGAAGCTGCCCATGGTTCTTGGAAGGACAATTACAGGTGAGCCTATATTGATCGATGTAGCGAAGATGCCTCATATGATCATCGCAGGTACCACAGGAAGTGGTAAGAGTGTCTGTATCAACTCCCTTATAAATACAATCATCTACCAGAAGAGCCCGAAGGATGTAAGACTTATCATGGTGGACCCAAAAGTCGTCGAGCTTACTGTATACGATGGTATACCTCATCTTCTGACTCCAGTCATTACTGATGCAAAAAGAGCCATCAAGGCTCTGGAATGGCTTGTGGTGGAGATGGAGAGACGATATGCAATGCTTGCCAGATACGGAGTGCGAAACGTGGCCGGTCTCAACGAAAAGATAGATGAAGGTAAGGTCACGGGAGTTGAGAAAGTTCCTTATATTCTGTTAATTATGGATGAGTTTGCAGATATCATGGCTGTAGTAGGAAAAGAGATGGATATTGCAATCGGAAGAATTGCAGCAAAGGCTAGGGCTGCAGGTATCCATATGATTCTTGCAACTCAGAGACCAAGTAACGACGTAATCACAGGAACGCTTAAGTCCAATCTCCCTGGAAGGATTGCGTTTGCCGTATCCAGCGGTATTAACTCAAGAGTAATTCTTGACGAGACTGGGGCGGAGAACCTTCTTGGAAAGGGAGACATGCTCCTCTTGGATCCATCAAGCATGGGGACCAAGAGAATACAGGGCGCCTTTATGTCCGACCAAGAGGTTGAGAGCGTTTCAGAGTTTACAAGAAAGAACAATCCTCCGGCTGAATTTTTGGATGAGTCGATATTCGAAGAAGAGGAAGACTTCGACGATGGAGACAGCTCTGATGAAGATTACGACGGAGGAGACGGAGATTTGTATGAAATGGCAAAGAAAATTGTCTTCGAGCGCCATTCCGCCTCTGCTTCTTATCTTCAGAGAAGACTTAAGATAGGATACAACAGAGCCGCCAGAATCGTAGAGATGATGGAGGAGGATGGAATAGTAGGACCTGCAAACGGCTCTAAACCGAGAGAAGTTCTAAGGTATGATTAATAACTTACATAGACAAAATTCCTGCTAACAACTACTCTTTCTATTGAAAACGGAATATTGGAAAAACAAATGAAATTTAAAGAACTTAATCTAGATCCCCAACTATTAGACGGTGTGGATAAAGCTGGATTTGTAGATTGCACTCTTGTACAGGAAAACGTTCTTCCCGTCTCACTTTCGGGAAAGGACGTTATGGTGCAGTCAAAGACAGGAAGTGGTAAGACAGCTGTCTTTCTTTTAACTATTTTTCAACGACATATTATCTCTAAAGGCAAAAGTAGAGCACTTGTAGTATCCCCTACAAGAGAGCTGGCTGTGCAGATAGAAGAAGATGCCAAGCTTCTTTCTTCAGGAATGAATGGTTATAGAGTAGGCTGCTTCTATGGCGGAGTCGGATACGAGGAACAGAACAACGAAATAAAGGAAGGCTTGGACTTGTATGTCGGAACTCCTGGAAGACTTCTGGATTATGCCAAGAGCAGGAAAATAGACTTCAGACAGTTTGATATCGTTGTCTTGGATGAAGCAGACAGAATGTTTGATATGGGCTTCTATCCAGATATACGAAACATGTTTGGAATGATGAGAGATAAAGAGTATAGGCAGACAATGCTTTTCTCCGCCACACTCTCCACTAAAGTCAGAAACTTGGCTTGGAACTATATGAATGATCCTAAAGAAATCGAAGTCCAGCCTGAAGAGATTACTGTAAAGAACATAACACAGGAATTATATCACGTAACAAAAGAAGAGAAGTTTCCTCTTCTTCTTTCAATTCTCAATAAGCTCAAACCTCAATCTTGTCTCGTGTTCACCAATACAAAAGATATGGCGGTAGAAGTATCTAAGCGCCTTAATATGAATGGTTATAAGACAGAGTATCTGATGGGGGATATGGCCCAATCCAAGAGACTTGAGACGATCGACAGCATGAAGGAAGGGCGACTTCACTTTCTTGTAGCCACAGATGTAGCTGCAAGAGGGTTGCAGATAGATGACCTGGAGTTGGTTGTAAACTATGACATTCCTGAAGACTATGAAAACTATGTCCATAGAATCGGAAGAACAGCCAGGGCGGGGAAGAGCGGTATCGCAGTGACTCTTGCCTGCGAGGAGTATATTTATGGCTTGGAGGCCATAGAGAACTATATACAGATGAAAATTCCTGTTCATTGGGCTGACGAAGATGGTCTGGAGAAGATAGAAGATAAGTCATATGGTTACCATTACTCTTCAAGAAAGAAGCAGAACTCCCAGAAGTCCACTCGTCCTCAGTCTGGCGGTAGGAAGGATCTAAGGACGAAGAAGCAGACTTTCCGTGACAAGACAGAACTGAGTAAGCGTGATGAGACTCTTGAATACAAGACGAAGACAGATTTCGATAAGATCAGGTCTATGACTCTTGAAGAGCGTATGAATTACTATAAGTCCTGCTACGGAGACAAAACCGCTCCGAAGTCTAAAGCTGCGCCTCAGGTAAATAAGAGTATTCAGGAAGTGAAAAAAAAGAGCTCGGAGACTATTGTTTCGAAAACGCAGGTTACAGAAAAACCTGTCAAAGAAAAGAAAGGATTCTTTAAAAGAATTAAGGAGATACTCTATGGGAGAAAATAAAGAAAAGGGTCTTTTCTCTAAGTTCATAAGTTATTACAAGCCTTATACGTGGTGGTTTGTACTTGATATGACTATGGCTACCCTATCTAGTGTCCTCTCCATTATTTCTCCTGTAATTGTGAGGAAAGTTCTTTCATTGATCGGGGTAGAAGGGGCGTTGAAGAATATTATATTCCTGTTGACTTTGGTTTTTGCTTGTTACGCCCTCTCCTCAATCTGCTCTTATGTAAGAATAAAGTGGGGACACTTCTTGGGTGTATGGATAGAAAACGATATGAGAAGCCAGCTGTTTAATCATCTTCAGAAGCTCTCATTCTCGTATTTCGACAGCCATAAGACCGGAGATATAATGAGTAGAATCTCTAACGACTTGTTTAATATAGCGGAGGTTGCCCACCATGGTCCTGAGGATGTAGTCATATCGATTTTGACAATTATCGGGGCTTATATCCTGATGTTCATCATAAATGCACCTATGGCTGTCATCTCAATCATTCCTCTTCCAATAATGGCTGTGTATGGCATTGTATTCAACAGGAAGCTTAAGAATAGAAATAGAGCCATCCGTAAGAGTATAAGCGAGATTAACGTCACAGCTGAAAACTCCATACAAGGAATCAGGGAAGTAAAGTCTTTCTCTCAGGAACGCTTCCAGGAGAATAAGTTCTCTTCCTCCAACGAAAGACTGAAGTCATCAAGAGAGAAGATGTATTCTTCTATGGCTCAGTACCATGCAGGTATGGAGTTTATGCGTCAGCTATACTACTTTATTACCATAGCCGGTGGTATCTATCTCATCGCCACAGGGAAAATGGGCGTAGCAGACCTTACGACATTTATTCTATATGTCTCCGTTGTCCTTCCTCCTATAGACAGGCTTATTAATTTTACAGAACAGTTCACACAAGGAGTGGCATCCTTTGAACGTTTTGAAGAGATTATGGACACTTCTCCCGACATCATAGATTCTCCTGATGCAAAGGAACTTGCTGTAACAAATGGTGAAGTCGATTATAAAGATGTATCATTCAGCTACAGTGACGGAGAGGAGGAAATAGTAATCAAGGATCTTAACCTCCATATTCCTGGGGGAAAGAAGATAGCTCTTGTAGGAGAGAGCGGGGCGGGAAAGACCACGACAGTCTCACTTCTTGCTAGATTCTATGAAAGAAGCGGCGGCTCCATTACTATCGACGGCGTAGATATAAACAGTGTCACTCAGGAGTCTCTCCATAGATCCATAGGCTTTGTACAGCAGAATGTCTTCCTCTTTGACGCCTCTATCAGAGAGAATCTCAGATATGGTAAGCCCAATGCCAGCGATGATGAACTTTGGATTGCTCTGGAGAAGGCAAATCTGGCTGATTTTGTAAGATCCCTGCCAGATGGACTCGATACTCAAGTTGGAGAACATGGAACAAGACTCTCCGGTGGACAGAAACAGAGGTTGTCTATAGCAAGAGTATTTCTCAAGAATCCTCCAATTCTTGTGTTTGATGAGGCTACAAGTAGTTTGGATACAGAGAGTGAGGCACTTATTTCCAGCGCCTTCAATACTCTCAGCAAGGGGCGTACAAGTATAATAATCGCCCATAGACTCTCTACTGTGATTGACAGCGATATTATCTTTGTCTTGGACAAGGGGCACGTTGTAGAGAGCGGTACACATGAAGAACTAATTAGTAAGAAGGGGCTTTACAATAAGCTCTATTCCTTGAAATAAAAGGAGAGGAACATGAAGAGTTTTCTTAGATTATTTCGACTCATAATTGCATTTGTTTTTGTCTGGCCTATATTCCCTATGGCGTTGATAGGTCTTATTTTCTATTGCCTGTTATCTCTTATTCATTTAAAGAAGGCGGCCATTTGTGTATCAAGAACCATCTATTACTTTGTGTGTTGGTGGATGCTTACTTTTCTTGGAGGTAGTATACATGTGGAGGGCAGGGAAAACATTCCTGAAGACGACGAAGGTGTCATTTATGCCCCTAACCATAACTCTATCTGTGATGTTCCGTTGTTTTACTTTGGCTTGAAAAGATTCCCTGGAATGATGGCTAAGGCAGAACTTTTTAAGGTTCCGCTTGTACATGGCATGTTGAAGAGCCTGAACTGTATAAAGATTGGACGTAAGTCCGCCCACGGTGTAGTTGAAGCTATAAGAGAGAGCGAGAAGAGAATAAAAGAAGGAGGCTCCCTTGTAATTTTCCCCGAGGGGACAAGAAGTAAAACCGGAGAGATTGCTGCGTTTAAGAGCGGTGCTTTTAAGGTTGCCGAAAGAACCGGATGCAGAATAGTACCAGTAGTGATCAAGAACGACAGATACCTCCTTGAAAATGCCGGTAGCTTCAGAATTGTTCCTCTATACATAAAATTCCTCCCTCCTATTGAGACTTCTGCTTTGACTCCGGAGGAGAGAAAGGATTTGGGTCCTATTGTTGAGAAAGAAGTAAGAGAAGAGTGGGGTAAGTATCCAAGTTTTAAATAATAAAATTCTTTTATAAGGCGGCCACTGAAGCAGATGCTGAGGTGGCTTTTTCTTTTTTTATTGGAAAATAAACAATTGATTAACAAATATGAGTTATATTAATTGTGTTATGATTGTAACAAAAAAGGTGTAACCTTTTATTCTGATAGGTGTTTAAATATAGGAGAAGATAATAGATAAATTGTCTGTTATTTTTATCTAACTGTAATATATCAGTCAATTTGGTTGATATACCAATTTAGTTATTTAAAATACTTATGATAAGAAAGGGGGATGAATATGGCACAGTCAACGAAAGAAAAGTTGTTTCAGTCATTTAAGAGCCTTGTAGAAGAAAAGCCCTTGGGAAAGATTACTATTTCCGATATCACAGAACGCGTCGGAGTAAACCGGCACACCTTTTATTATCATTTCAAAGATGAGAGAGATCTGATGGAGTGGGGAATTAAACAGTGCCTTGAAAGAACTCGTATAGAGGCTGTGAAAGGCGGAATGTGGATTGATTCCATGGACATGGTCTTGGAAAAAACAGAAATAGAGAGAAAGTTTATCCTTACTCTTTTCCACTCTCATTTGAAAGAAGAGTTCTGCAGTATTATTTGTGGCTGGAGCTTCAGCATCTTCGACAGGATCATTAGAGAAAAGTCAAAGGGCCAGCCTATTAAGGAGCAAGATTTACAGTTTGTAATAAAGATACTGACCTATGGACTTACAGGTATTGTAGTAGATTGGCTTGAAGGTGGAATGATGGAGAGCCATAAGAAACTATGTGAACAAGTCAGAGTCTTTATTGGCGATAGCTTTGAAGGTGCAATTCAGAAATTTGTCAAATAGTGGAAATAGACAATACAAGGTGTTAGACTTTCTTCATGGATAAATGTGTATTACAGAAGTATGCCGCCCTTATTGCCGGCTATGGCCTTAATGTGCAGGAAGGACAGGATGTATTGATTCAGGTCAATATTGAGAATCAGGATTTCGCTCTTTTGTGTGTAGAAGAATGTTATCGCCTAGGAGCGAGAAAGGTAATTGTAGACTGGCTGAGCCAGGATCTGGACCGCCTGAATTACAACTATAGGTCTCTTGAAACTCTATGCGAATATGAAGAGTATGAGAAAGCGAAACTGCAGTGGAGAGTAGATAAGCTTCCTTGTCTTTTGTGGCTTGATAGCGACGATCCTGATGGACTGAACGGCATAGACATGGAAAAAGTCGGAACAGCCATGCAAAAAAGAGGTATGGTCGCTAAGACATATAGGGACCAGATGGATGGAAAGTACCAGTGGTGTATTGCCGCTGTTCCAGGGAAAGCTTGGGCTAAGAAGCTTTTCCCCTCTCTAAGTGAAGACGATGCAGTAGAAAAGCTATGGGAGAATATTCTTTCCTGCTCCCGTGTAACTGATGACCCGGTGGTATCATGGAAAGAACACGACAAAAATCTTAAAGAGAAGTGTGAGTATCTGAATTCCCTGGGTATCGATTCACTACACTATACTTCAAAGGAAGGCACCGACCTGACAGTAGGTTTTATGGCCGATTCTATATTTATGGGCGGCGGTGAATCCAGCCTTGGACGTGGTATCTACTTCCAACCTAATATTCCCAGCGAAGAGTGTTTTACTTCCCCAAAAAGCGGAGAAGCGGAAGGAGTCGTATATGCGACCATGCCTCTATCTTACCAGGGGAACTTGATAGAGAACTTCTGGATTCGTTTTGAAAATGGAAAGGCTGTGGAGTGCGGGGCGGAAAAGAACAAAGAGATTCTAGAGAAGATACTAAATATGGATGAAGGTGCCCGTATGCTTGGTGAATGTGCACTTGTCCCGAATAAGTCTCCTATCAGAAAGTCTGGTATTCTTTTCTACAATACTCTCTTTGATGAGAATGCAACTTGTCATCTCGCTCTCGGTGCAGGTTTCGATAACTGCGTAAGAGGATACGAAGAGAAGGGTAAAGATAAGTGCAAGGCAGAGGGCGTAAATGAATCTATCATACATGTAGATTTTATGATCGGTTCCGATACCCTCGATATAGATGCAAAGACAAAGGACGGAAAGATAGTTCCTGTATTCCGTAACGGAGATTGGGCGTTTTAAATGATTCATCCCCTCCTCCGAGGGGATGAGAATTAAAGGATATGATCTAAGAAATCTTTCGTTCTTTGTGTTTTCGGATTATTGAACATTTCGTCAGGAGTTCCTGTTTCGATTATCTCTCCGTCGCTCATAAACACAATCTTATTGGCTGCTGCTTTAGCAAATCCCATTTCATGAGTGACGAGAAGCATTGTCATACCGTCTTTGGCAAGCTCCATCATTACATCCAATACTTCTTTGATCATCTCTGGGTCTAAAGCGGATGTAGGCTCGTCGAACAGCATTGCCTTCGGCTGCATAGCCAAGGCTCTTGCAATTGCAACACGCTGCTGCTGTCCTCCTGAGAGCTGTCCAGGCTTTTGTTTTGCTTTTTCTTCAAGACCTACACGCTTCAAGAGCTTCATTCCAAGTGCCTCCGCTTCCTTTTTTGACATTTTCTTTACCTTCATTGGAGCAAGGATAATGTTTTCAAGGACCGTAAGGTGTGGAAAGAGATTAAATGACTGGAAGACCATTCCGACTTCTTCTCTTATCTTTCTGATGTCTGTCTTTGGATCCATGATATCTACACCATCGATCAATATCGATCCGCTCTGGGCTTTTTCCAAGGCATTGACTGTTCTCAATAGAGTGGACTTGCCACTTCCAGATGGGCCGATTATGACGACTACTTCTCCGTCGTTTACAGTGAGGGTGGCGTTTTTTACAGCATGGAGAATAGTACCGTCATTATTCTCATAGTCTTTATTTACATTTTTAATTTCTATCTTAGCCATTTTTGTGGAGCCTCTCCTCCATGAGACCTACAAGTCTCGAGAGAACAAGAGTGAGAATGAGGTAGATCAGCGCTACCACAAGCATTGTCTGCAATGAAAGGAATGTTCTGGAAATGTACTCTCTTCCTCTTTTGAGAATATCTGAAAGGGCGAGAATCGATACCAGTGAAGAGTCTTTGAGCATTGAGATAAACTCATTTCCAATTGCAGGTAGAACGACTTTGATTGTCTGTGGAAGTATTACAGAGAAGAATGTCTGGCTCTTTGAAAGACCCAAGGCTCTTGCCGCTTCTGTCTGTCCCTTTGGAATGGACTGGATTCCTGCTCTTATGATTTCGCCCATGTATGCACCAAAACAGATGGATAGTGCTACGATTGCCGCTACGATTCCGTCAATATGGATAAGGGCTCCAAGAGCATAGTAGAGGAACATCAACTGAACAAGGAGTGGAATTCCTCTGATAAGCTCTACATATACTCCGCATATCTGGTTGATCACTCTGTTTTTTGTCGATGAACCAAGACCTGTGGCGGTGCCGATCAAGATAGCGCCGAAGATAGCGAAAACGGTACATTCAAAGGTAGTGGGAAGACCAGTGATTACATAAATAAAAATCTTCCAATAGGTATCTTTTTTAAAGATACAAAGAGAGATTAAAAGAATAAGAGCACCGAAGAATGTCAATCTCCATGAAGTGACCAGGTGCTTGTTTCCCTTTTTAGGAATCAAAACGCCATCTGTCATTGTGATGACTGTAGGTTCTTTCTTTGACTCTGTATTGTCTACTGAGACTACTTTCTTTTTGATCTCAGCGACACTTTTAAAGTTGTTTTGTTCCATTTCGTTCACCTAAAATCAAATCAGGTCAGAGGGGAGAGAACATCCCTCTGGCCTGCAATATACCCTTTTGTTTATTAGAAGTAGAAGTTGTACTTAGCTTTGATTTCTTCAAGCTTTCCATTTTCCTTGAGAGCCTTGAGACCTTCGTTAATGGCCTTGAGAGCTTCTGGCTTTTTCTTGGAGACTGCAATTGCCATTGAATCTTCGTTTGAGAAAGAACCGGAGACTTTGAGAACTTTTGCATAACTGGCGTTGTTGAATACGAAGTCGTTTGCTACTACGTTGTCAATTACGACTGCATCGATGTTGCCATTTGCAAGGTCAAGAATAGCGGATGGAGCTTCATCGTAGGCTGATACTGTGAGTCCTGCTTCTTCACAAGCGAACTGGCATGTTGTTCCGATCTGGACACCTACCTTCTTTCCGATAAGGCTCTTCTCGTCTACAAGTCCTTCTGTACCGATCTGAGTTACGATAGAGAGAGTGAATGCTCCGTCTGGCTCTGAGAAATCGACAATCTTGGCTCTGTCTTCAGTGACTGTGAAACCACTTGCTCCGATATCATACTGTCCCCCCTGGATACCTGCGATGATTCCATCGAATGCAACGTTATAGATCTCGAACTTTACACCGGTAACCTTTGATATTTCATTCAAAAGTTCAATCTCATAACCCACCATGTTTCCATTGTCATCAATGTATTCAAGTGGAGGATAGTCACAAGATGACGCTACTGTGAAAACTGTTTCTCCACTTGTTTCTTCTTTTGCTCCGTTAGCAAAAATAGGAGCGAGGATTGCCATTGTTATAAGAGCGATTGCCATTAGTTTTTTCATTTTCTTATTCTTCCTTTATCCTTTCGGATTATTTTGTGTTTGATGGGCATACAATAGTATCTTTATGTAAATGGGTCAATAAGTTTTTGAATAAAAATACATAAAATTTTAATTTTTTTACACATGTATATTTGTGTATATTGCATTATTTTATTATATAAATATTTATACTTAAATAAATTAGATTATATTTTGATGAAAAAAATGTTATTATCCTAACAAATGAATAAGGAGGCATAAATATCTAAATACTGCGAATTTTTATGCATGGAGCCTGTAAATTGCTTTTTCCGGTTACTAATCTCTGTTTTGTCTTTGTCATAGAGAAGAAGATATTGAAAAAAGCCATCTCTGGTTTTGAGATGGCCGATAATAAGATTAAAGGAAGAATGATTTAGTCTTCTAACCTATCTTTGTCTTCAATGGAACTTATTCGAGTTCTATAAACTTTTAAGAAAAGAATGAGAGAGACTGCAAGACCTACTCCTTCCGCAATGATGAAGGAAAGCCATACTCCATTTATTCCCATGAGCTTTGAGAGGATATATGCTACGGGGATAAGAACCAATAGCTGTCTGGAGATAGATACTATCATCGTTCCTATTCCATAACCTGTTGCTTGGAATGAAGAGCCAAGACCAATAGAAATGGCAGCCGATACAAAACAGAATGAAATAATTTTAAGGGCAGGAACACCAAGCCTATACATCTCTTCTGTTGCAGAAAAAAGAGACAAGAGAGCTTCTGGGAAAAGATTAAAGACGATAGTTCCTACTGCCATTATTACTATTGCAATAAGAGTTCCGATCCAAATGGTAGACATGACTCTCTTCTTTTTTCTTGCTCCATAGTTGTATGCAATGATTGGAACCATACCTGAAGAGAGACCGAATATAGGCATAAAAACGAAGGACTGAAGCTTAAAGTATACACTGAATACAGAGACTGCGGTGGTGCTGAAGCCTATAAGGATGGCATTCATGGCTCCTGTCATTATTGTTCCTATACTGTTTGTGATGATAGTAGGGGCTCCTACAGAGTAGATAGATGCGACCATCCTCTTTTCTAGCTTCAAGTGGTGAGGCTTTATATTAATGTATTTATTTCTGAAAACAAAGAAAAATGATACGGCACAACCCACTGCCTGTCCGATTACTGTAGCTATGGCAGCTCCATTTACCCCCATCTTAAATACAAAGATGAAAACAGGATCCAGGATGATATTGGTGATGGCTCCCGTCATCTGGCTGAGCATGCTTGAAAAACTGTCACCTGTTCCCTGGAGTATTCTTTCATTCATCATGGATAAAAGCATGAAAAAAGAAAGGATCATCACTATCTCGGAGTATCCCGTGGATAACTCTAAGAGTTCTTTGTCATCAGTGAAAAGAGCCATAAATGGTTTTACGATACTTAAGCCGAGGATAGCAAACATAATCCATGTGATGATAGCCAGAGTTATGCCGTTTCCTGCTGCTTTTGTCGCCGATTCAGTATCTTTTTCTCCTAGTTTTCTAGAGAGAAAAGATGCCATGCCTACTCCTGTTCCCACCCCGAATGCGATCAAGAGATTCTGAAGAGGAAAGGCTAGGGATACGGCTGTAAGGGCTGTCTCTGATACTCGTGCTACAAACATAGAGTCCACTATGTTGTATAGAGCTTGGATCAGCATGCTGATCATCAATGGCAACGACATCTTCATAATAAGATGCGTAACGCCCATGGTTCCCATTATATTTTCTTGCTTTTCTTCTTTTTCACTCATAGAGACTTACAATAGGGAATATGTAATAATAATGCAATTAGGTTAATGATAATGTGGTGCAATAAAAGTTGATAATAGTACCAAGTTATTACATAAACTTTATAGTTATCAAGAATACAGATAATCGGGGTTTGAATACCTGACTGAGTAATGTGTATTATACAGATGTACCAATCTTTTTATCTAATGCGAGTATAATAAGATCTTCTAAAAAAGAATTATTGCATTACCATTCAATAATTAGTAGACTCTCATCGACTATGGGAGAAAGAAAATGAAAGTATGCAAATTCGGTGGCAGCAGTGTTGCAGATGCTTCACAGATAAAGAAAGTAAAAGCAATCCTCGATTGTGATAAAGAAAGAACAATCGTTGTTGTCTCTGCTCCAGGAAAGAGATTTAGCGGAGACGAGAAAGTTACTGACATGCTTCTCTCTTGTGCTGAAATGGTTCAGAAGGGAATATCTTCAAAAGATAAATTTGAAGAAGTAAAGAATAGATATAGAGATATTGCAGAGGGCCTAGGTTTGGGAAGAGATGCGATAGATGGAGATCTTGAGATAGTATATAAGAAAATCGAAAGCGGGGCTGGAAGAGATTATGCAGCTTCCCGTGGGGAGCATCTTAACGCCAAGCTTATTTCAAAGTATCTTGGCTGGAACTATATCGAGACAGAAGAGTGTATTGTTATTGGAGAGAATAACAAGATAGATAGTGAATCATATTCTAATCTCGCTTCTTTAATCGAAAATGGAAAGAAATATGTTATTCCTGGTTTCTATGGAAGAAGCCCATCTGGAGAAGTAAGATGCTTCAGCCGTGGTGGCAGTGATATTACAGGGGCCATTGCTGCAAGAGCAGTTATGGCTGATATATATGAGAACTGGACCGATGTTTCCGGTGTATATTCTTCAGACCCAAGATTTGTCAAAAGCGCTCATGTGATTCCAGCTCTTTCTTATAAAATGGTGAGGGAACTAAGTGAAGTGGGTGCTTCCGTGTTCCATGAAGAAGCTATTGCACCAGTTGTGGAAGTAAACATTCCTATCAACATCCGAAATACAAATTGTCCGGAGGATGCTGGTACTATCATTGGAAAAGAGCCTGAAGAGAAGGGTGTAGTAGGCGTCAGTGCTAAGGGGGGACTTTCAAAGATCTATGTACGAAAGTTGATGTTCTTTAAGGAAAGTGGCATTAGACACAAGATTCTCTCTCTTATGCATATATATGGCATTAAGCCTTGCTATACCCTCTATGGCTGCGATTCTATCTCTTGGTATTTTGAGACAAAACAGATTGAAAACATCGATACTGACGAAATGTGCTCTAGGATCCAGTCTGAGTTCTCTCTTGATGAGATAGAACTTAAGAAAGGTTTTGCCGTAGTAGGCCTCGTTGGAAAGGGTGTAGAAGAGACTATGGAGTATGTGGATGCTTTGGATGAGCTGAGAAAGAATAACATAGAGCCGTCTTCTGTTTCTCTTGGTGGTAGTTATACTACATTTGTAATCGGTGTCCCTGAAGAGAGAAAGCTGGATGCAGTAAACTGTATCTCGGAGCGTCTTTTTATTAAGTAAAGGAGTTTGTTTTGAAGAGGCTATCTTGTCTATTATCTGTATTGTTGTCTGTTTTTCTTCTTTCTGCCTATTATCCTGGAAATGGAAACGGATTCCATTATGATGGTATGGTGATTCCTATTGGAAATGAAATCTATGATTTAATGGATTCTTTGTTCATCTTGGAAGGAAAAGGGCTACCATCAACATCAAGACCATGGACAGTCTCTGAAGCAAAAAATGAGCTCGGAAAGCTGGATAAGGACTCTCTGTCTTCTGAGTCTTTTGAACTTTACAACGAGATCGATGGGATGCTGGCATATGAGAAGGAGAATGATATATCTCTTACCGTTAGTTTCTCTCCTGAAATGTATGCCCATACAAATGACACTTACAATAGGGAAGAACTTTGGAACTATGGATATGAAGATAGAAATCATATGTTCCGTGTTTCTCTGGATAACTCTACTGGTGGTTTTTATGGCCACCTTGAACTCTCGGGAGGAATAGGGGTTGTGTCTGGGGAGGATGCAGCCACTAGAGTTACACTGAAAAGTTATGTAGAGAATAATCTTGGAAAAGATTGGAATGGAGTCGGAAGCGAGTACCCGGCAGGAGACGAAGAGTTGCCGTCAATATATGTAATCACTAATGAGGCTAACTACTCAAAGAACTTTGTAATCAATGCTCCTTCTGGTAGTAATACAGATATGAATATGCCAAGAAGAGCATACCTGGATTATTCAGGAAGCAACTTCTCCGTAGGTTTTTATAAAGCTCAGAAAGAGTGGGGAAATAATAGTATCGGAAACTTTATCTTTGACAGGCATCACGACTACTATGACACTTTGACACTTAAAACTTTTTCTCCTGATTTCAGTTTTGAGTATACTTGGATGTTTCCAGAGTCCTATCCTGGAGGAAAGAATGGATATAGTGACAGCAATCCTAATTCAAGGAGGATTTTCCTTGCCCATAGATTGGAATTCAGGGCTTTCGATAGGTTGAGCGTTGCATTAAGTGAGAATGTAATGTATAGGTTCTCCTCCCTTCCAGATATTCCTTTAATGAATCCTGCTTTTTTCTATCACAACAACGTTAATAATGGTCAGTTTAATGCTTTGGCTCACGTGGAGGTGGCTTATTCTATTCTTTCTGGACTGCTTGTTTATGGTCAGTTTTCTTTAGATCAAGGGTCTTTCCCTGGTTTCGAGGATCCATCGACAGAAGATCAAGCAGTAGGAATGAGCCTAGGTCTAGAGTGGAATGGTTATTTTAAAAAAGGGATTATTTCTGCTGTGTTTGAAGCTCTCTATACAACTCCTGCTCTTTATCGACCATCAGGAAGCTCTGATTTTATCATTCACTATAACCATCTTGATGTTAACGACTACTATAGGTATCCATTCTTTACTTACATTGGGTACGAAGAAGGAGGAGACACAATAGAGTTATTAGGAAGTATCTCGTATAGAGAGAACAGCCTATATCTATACTCTAAAGCTGATCTTCGCATTAAAGGTGAATATGGAATGTATGACGAGTATCATATTCCTATTGCTCTTTCCACTCCATCAGGAAAGCCCGTAAGTACTTTGACTCTTAATACAGGAGTCGAGAAAGAGTTCAATGTATTCGGAGTCCCTCTGGTCTCCTTTTTAGATATTGCTGCCGTCATCGATTCTTCCCTTGGCTTTGATATGCAGTTTAGCCTTGGAGCTTCGGTTAGCTATAGTCTTATTTAAGAAGATACAGGGAGTACTTTGATCTCCCTGTATGTTGGTTTAATTACCACTCTCCATTTCTTTTAATATTCTATATGTGTTGATAAAACCTTCTTTTGGAGAGAAAGAAAAATCAAACCCAGACTTCTTAAGTTTTTCACTATCCAATACTGCATAGTCCATTGGATTTGACATTTCTTTTTCTTCTTTGCTTGGTGTCTTGTAAGAGAAATCTATGCCTGCTTCTTCTGCAATGATCGTTGTCATCTCTAATATCGATGTCTCTTCATCGCTTCCGATATTATAACTCTCACCAGCCTCTCCATGAATAAGTAGAAAAAGCATTGCTGCTGCACAATCGAGAGAGTAGCAATAAGAACGCTTTTGGAGTCCAGTGCTGTTAAGAACAAGTTTTTCTTTCTTTAATGCCTTTCTCATAAAGAGTGACGCCACTCGTTGATCGTATTCATTGGCGCTTGGTCCGAATATATGGCCTGGTCTGACGATAAACGATGGAATGTTATATTCTTTGTAGTAGGATCTACAGAGCATTTCTGAAGCAATCTTTCCCACAGCATAAGAAGAGCGTATGTTACTGTAGT
This sequence comes from uncultured Spirochaetales bacterium, assembly GCA_945947045.1. Lineage (GTDB taxonomy): Bacteria > Spirochaetota > Spirochaetia > Sphaerochaetales > Sphaerochaetaceae > Ornithospirochaeta. The sequence continues at coordinate 24,023 of CAMEXG010000007.1, forward strand.
TGATGTATCCGTACATCTCTTCACTAAAGGGGTTTTTTGTAGTCTTTATTCCGTATACTTCACTAGATGAAACGTAGATGATTCTAGTTCTTGGATTCTTTTTACCATACTCCAGAACATTCTTTATACCAATAATATTCCCTTCCACAGTCTCCACAGGCTCTGTTATATATAGTTCAGGAGAAGAAGCTCCGGAAGCTAGGATAATATAGTCGAATTTGTCATTGTTTAATTCTAGAGCTTTACGTGCTTCATAGTGGATAAAATGAAGTTTTTCTGTTTCTTTTCCATATCTAGCAAAAAACTTTTCTTTGTTTCTTCCACCTACAGAAATGTCAATCTTTCCTTCAGAGTGCTCGTTGATTTTCAGCAGTAAATCTACAATAGAGGAGCCTATCAACCCCAGGCCTCCTGTAACAAATACTCGTTTTCCAAGTAATTCGGAGAATGTGAACTTGTTTACGATTCTTTCCAGATTATTGTTATATAAGGGAGATTCTATGAGCTTCATATTATTTGTTTTTCTTTGAATTTAAATAAGCAGTGAAGATTTCCAAGTCATCTTTTGTAGTAAGCTTTATATTTTTATCTGAACCGGAAGCAAAGTAAAGTCTTACCCCCAACTCCACCATCATGGTATTGGTATATGATGAGCCATAGATGCCAATCTCTTTTTCGAATGCTTCATGGTACTTTTCATCAAGAAGACTAAACTTATAAGCTTGCGGTGTGGCTACTCTCCTGATTGTTTCCCTTGGAATGTAGCGGGTAGTTGAATAATCATTGTCAGCAATGAATATCTGTTCATTATAAGGGAGAGATGAGACTGCATTTCCGTGTATTTTACATTTCTCAATGACATCTGTAAGAACACTTTCATCTACAAGCGGCCTGATACCATCGTGAATTACAACGATATCATCGTCTGAAAGTTTGCTTTCTAGGTTGAATACTCCGTTTCTAATGGATTCTTGACCAGATTTACCTCCAGGAACAATCCATTTCAGTTTCGTGATTCCATGTTTTTTTGCTTCTTCACATAAATATTCAATCCAACCATCAAGACAGACGACTTCGATATTATCAATCAGTGGGTGATTCTGAAAACCTTCGAGTGTATACATCATGACAGGCTTACCTAGGACTTTTATAAACTGCTTCGGGATACTTTCTCCCATTCTGATGCCTGATCCACCTGCTATAATAATTGCTGTTGTCATAATCATCATTATAGTGTTTGAAACAATATGAGTGAAGAGTGGTGTAAATAGTGAGAAGAGACATCAAGATATTAATATTCATTAATTATTGTTATGGAATCAATACCATTACATATTCTATCTATTTATAACCAAATCTGATAAGTATTTCATTTTATGCACTGCATTAATTGAATCTGTAAAACGAATTGAAGGCAACAATTTTCTAGTTTGTTACGATAACTAGAATACAACTTTTGTATATGTTATTATTCCTCAGTCAAAACACGGGGGCAATTAAGTGTTATCTGAGGACAAGAATATTAAGATAGGAGTGATTCTGTCCTATTGTGAGATGGCTATCTCTATCATAGGAACGCTCTTTGTTTCTAATAAAGTGTTGTTTCTTATTGGGGATTATAACTATGGTCTCTGGTCCTTTGTGTGCTCCATTACTTCTTGGCTTACAGTAGTATCTTCAGCTCTTACTTCTTCTTATCTTAGATTTGTAACAAGGGAAGCTGTAGATTGTAATGGCGATACCTCCAAAACTAATGGCGTCTTTCTCTCCATGCTTTTTATTCTAGGACTAGTTATTTTTGTATTGGGAAGTATTATTGTCTTGGTTTTGCAGATGAATAAGGTTTCATTTGCTTCCTATTCTTGGAAAGACAGCCAGATTATTTATATTCTTTTCTTTATTTCAATAATCAACATATCAGTGAGTATGCCTACATGTGTATATTCATTGGTGTTGAACTATAATAGAAAGTTCGTTTTTATTAAACTTACATCAGTTTTTGTTTCCATTGCCAATTTCATTGTAAATTATCTTATCGCAAGATTCACAGGCAGCATCATAATCCTTTCTATTAATACCATAGCCTCTACAATGGCGATTTTTCTTATTGAGTATATATTTGTAAGAAAGGTAATGAAGTGTAGGCTTCATCTTGCTTCTTTAAGGAAGAATAAAGTCTTCGTAACATCGATAATGGCATTCTCATCTATTCTTCTTTTAAATTCTATTGTAGACCAGATAAACTCCAATGTAGACAAGACTCTCCTTGGAATAATGTCAGTGCCTGAGAATGTAACTATTTATCAATTTGGGCAGCAGTTCTGCACTTACCTCCTTACCATGTCGCTGGCAGTATCTGGTGTTTTTTCTCCTTCATTTCATAAGCTTGTCGCAGAAGAAAAGAGAGACGAAGTCAATAATTTGTATCTAAAGATATCAGGAATACAGACAATAATATTGTGCCTGGTCACTTTTGGTTTTTTATCTTGCGGCAAAGATTTTGTAATAATGTGGCTGGGAAAGGAAAGAGAAGAAGTCTATAAGGTGGCTGTGGCCTTGATGCTGATTGATCTCTGCCCTTTGACTATGAACTCTTCCATCGAGATACAGAGAGCACAAGACAAACATAAATTCAGGGCTTTTGTTTACTTCTTTGTTGCTATAGTTAATCTTGTGTTATCAATAGTGTTCTTAAAGGTATTCCCATCCGAGTGTGCTATTGAGGCTTGCCTCTTGGGTTCGATCATTGCAAGAATACTATCCCATTGGCTCTTGATGAATATTTATAACTCAAGAGTGATAAAACTACCTGTTAAGGGATATATGTTGTTCTTGTCCAAATACATTGTGGTCGGTGTTATCTCTTCTATAGTCTCACTTCTATTAAAGAGGTATGTGCTTATATTTATTCCTTCAATATTAGTGAGGTTCCTTATTGAAGGAGGATCCTTTACGCTATTTTTCTTATCTTCAACACTTCTTTTGGATGGAAAGAAACTGAATAAGATAATTAAAGAGAGGGCAGTGTAATGAGTAAGATAAAAGATATTGTGAAACGGATATGTGGCCTTATTCCGCTCTCCAATAGAATAATGTTTGAAAGCATACCAGATCTGACAGATAGCTCCAAGGCTATTTTTGATGAGATGGTAAAGCGTGGCCTAAATAGGCGATATAAGATGGTATGGAACTGCCATTCAAAGGATTTCTCAAACTATCCTAAGATAGATAACGTAATGTATATTAATGAGGAAGACCACCCATACATGATGAAGTGGCTTATTTTCTCATCTAAATGCTTTATTACTACGAATAGCTTTATGTACTCAAAGAGAAAGGGGCAGACGTCAGTCTATATTTCTCATGGAGGACCTATTAAAGACTGTGGAGGTTATTATACACTCCCAGAAGAAGTTGATTATCTTGTTACATTGGGAGGAGAAGCGAGTAAGCCTACTGCCGATACTCTTCATTTTCCTTTTAATAGGACTTATGCCTTAGGATATCCAAGAAATGATGATATTCTTAGAAATCATGTAAATCTAAAGAACCTTTTCGGTCCCTATAAAAAGTTTATTATCTGGTATCCTACATTTAGAAATATAGAAAAGGGGATGACAGCGTGCACTCATGATTTCCCAATTGTTCATGATAAATCTGCTCTCACTGAGCTAAACAGGACTTTGGATAGCCTCGATACTTTGATAGTCTTAAAGCCTCATTTTGCCCAAAGTGTCACAAATCTTGAATCAATGTCCAACATAAAAGTAATTCGCGATGACTTCTTTACTTCTCACAGTATTAGTCCTTATAGCTTTATTGGATCATTTGATGCTCTTTTGACAGATTATTCCTCCGTCTATTACGACTATCTTCTTTGTGATAAACCTATTGGAATGATCTGGGAAGATATTGAGGAATATAAAACTAAGCCGGGATTAGTTGAGGGATTTGAGTATTTATCGAGGGGAGGAGAGAAGATATATAATATCCATGATTTACTTCTCTTTATTAAAGATGTTTCTGAAGGAAACGACAACTCTGCTATAGTGCGACGTGAAGTAATGAGAGATATTCATGGAGATAACAAAATCTGTACACCTAGTGTTGTCGACTTTATTATTGAGAAAGCAGGATTATAGAATGATAGAGAGCAAAAAGGATTTGAAAGAATATATAAAGTGCGATGCTTTGGCTTCCAGACGAGA
>CAMEXG010000008.1 GCA_945947045.1 uncultured Spirochaetales bacterium
AGCTTTATGGAGGATACTTTATGTGGAGGGGAGAGAGAATGAGTGGAAAAGAGGGAGTGATAATGGAGGGCGTGAAGGCTCTTCTCCCTCTCCATCTCCATTGTATCCCTGAGGCGGAAGGAATCTGACTCGACACAAAATGATAAAGGAAATACCATTAATTTATGGAAAATAGAGTAGAAGACATAGAGATTTATGAGTGCCCTATATGTCAGGGGCCGGGAATATTGGAAGAAGAGAATGGATGGTGCTTCTATGTCATGTGTATGGACTGTGGCTGTCATACAGCAGAAAGCTCATACAAGACTGAAGAAGATAGATATATAGCCGCATCTAAGGCCGCTGCACTTTGGAATAGAGGGAAAGTACTTCCCAGCACTCCAGGAGATTAATTTTTCCTTGTGTCCTTAGAATTAATATACTAATATATTAGTTGTTATAAAGGAGAATATATATGCCGATGAAAATGGGATGGAGATGGTATGGTGAAGGCAACGACCCGATAAGCCTCGCTGACATCAAGCAGATTCCTGGAGTGACAAGTATTGTTTGGGCACTTCATCACAAAATGCCTGGAGAAATCTGGGAAGAGGAAGAAATCAAAGAGGTAGTGGACCAGATTCATTCCTATGGCTTTGATGCTGAAGTCGTTGAATCTGTAAACGTTCATGACGATATTAAAATCGGTCTCGATACCAGAGACGGTTTGATCGAGAATTACAAGACTTGTATCAGAAACCTTGGCAAGTACGGTGTAAAAGTCATCTGTTATAACTTCATGCCTGTTTTCGACTGGACAAGAACTGATCTTTTCCATCCTGTAGGAGACGGCTCTACAGCTCTTTTCTATGAAAAAGACAAGATCAAAGACGACTATAAGTCCATGGCTGAGTATATTCTGAACTTCACGGAGAAGTATAACATGACATTCCCTGGTTGGGAGCCGGAGAGAATGGCTAGGCTGGATGAGCTTTTCAAGGCTTATGCTCCCGTCACTAAAGATATGCTTTGGGAAAACCTCAAGTATTTCTTGGAAGGGGTACTTCCTGCTTTGGAGGAGACAGGCATAAAGATGGCTATACATATGGACGATCCACCATGGGATATCTTCGGTCTCCCAAGACTTATGGTTGACGAAAAGGCCTGTGACAAGCTTTTGAAGATGGTTGATTCACCATATAACTGTCTTACTCTCTGTACTGGCAGCTTGAATGCAAATCCAAACAACAACTGTGCTGAGATAGCACGAAAGCATCACGATAGAATTGCATTTGCACACATTAGAAATATTCATCACTTCCCTAATGGTGACTTCTCTGAAGCAGCTCACAGAGACTGCTGCGGCGAGACAGGTATCATTGATGTGTTGAGAGCCCTTCATGATTCAGGATGGGAGGGTTATATCAGACCGGACCATGGAAGACAGCTTTGGGAAGAAGGCCCCGGAGTATGTAGACCAGGATACGGCAAGTATGACAGAGCTCTTGGCACCCAATATATGCTTGGCGTCTGGGATCTCTTGGATAAACTTGATGGTGAAAAGAAATGATTTGACAGCCTCCCGAAAAAAAGGGAGGCTTTAAAAATATGAAGATTATTATTTCTCCTACGAAAAAAATGAAAATCGAGGAATATATTTCTCCTCTCTCAAGACCTCTTTTTCTTGAAAAGACAAAAGAGATTCTACATTATCTTAACTCTCTTTCCGATGAAGAGAAGGCGAAAGTTTGGGGCGTGAAGGGGAAATTATTGAAGGAGAACTTGGAGAGGTTAGAGGAAATAGATCTATCTGCCTTTGGTTCTCCTGCTCTCTTTTCTTACGACGGCATTCAGTTTACATATATGTCCCCATCCTCTTTCACTGACGATATGATCTCTTATGCAGAAGAAAACTTAAGGATAATCAGCGGCTTCTATGGGCTCTTGAGACCGATGGATGGAATTGTTCCATACCGTTTGGAGATGGAAAGCAAGATCAATATAAATGGCAAAGGGGATTTGTATTCCTTTTGGGGGGACGATATAGCTCGGGAACTAGAGAAAGAAGAAAGTCTGGTTGTGAACTTGGCGTCAGAAGAGTACTCGAAAGCAGTAGTCCCCCATTTAAGAAAGGATGTCGATGTCATTTCCCCTGTATTTCTTGAGGAAGTAAAGGGCTCATTCGTCACTAAGGGCGTATACGCAAAAATGGCCAGGGGGGAGATGGTGAGATTTCTCGCAGAGAATAAAATCCTGGACAAGGAGGGCATGAAAGAGTTTTCTGTTCGCGGTTATAGATATAATGACGCTCTTTCCACCTCTATGAGAATGGCTTTTGTTAGAAAAGAGTAGAGGTTAATTCCTCTTTTTCTTAGAATTGTAATATGAAGAGTGTTTTCACTTTAGGTAAGAAAAAAGAAGGGTTGAAGCCTGTTGAAAAAGCTAAGGCTGAAGAGATAGTGGGTTCTTTGACAAAAAAAGTCGAAGCCAACTATTCTTTGGAGGAAGTAGATAAAGCGGAAAAAGAAGCTGAAAAATATAGAGACAAAAAGCAGCTCGCTGCAATATGGTCCAAGATTCAAGTATTGTTTATTATTGCCGGACATCCAAGCATCTGGGGGCCTGGGGTGGCAGTTCCCGCATGTGTAGCCGTCTTATATCTGGTGCTGCCTATTGACGCCGTTCCCGACGTCATCCCTTTGGCGGGACTGATAGATGATATCTTTGTAATAACGACTCTCGTGGGAGTTTTGGTAAAGAAGATTTCTTCTTACACAAAGGAAAAGATTTCTCTGTTGAGAAAAGAAGTCCCGGAAGAACTCTTAAATACATTTGACGAGATGTTTGGTTATGCAAAAGAGTATGAAGAGAAAGAAGACGAGGAGAAGGAAGAGTTTTCAATTATCTCGGGACTTGGAAAGGCTAAAGATACAATCGATGATTTCCGTCTTGATTTGGAGAAAAAAGCTGAGATTAATCCTGAGTTAAAAAAAAGAAGATTATTCAAGACCCTCGATAAAGTATCTGAATTTGCGTCCTCCATCCCTTCGAAGGCGTCCCATATGGCTTCGGAGGCATTGAAGGCGGCACTCTCCCTGATAATTCTGAAAAAAGAGATAAAGAGTCTGATTTCTTTTTCTCTCTTTGCCCTTTCCCTTCTATTCCTCTATCTTTCCACTTCTTTGGGTACTTTTACCTTAGTATTGTCTTCATTCTTTATGATTCTCTCTTATTCCTTCCTCCTCCACTCCATAATAAAGGCAGTGCCAAGAGTCATTGCTTTTTTTGAGGGGCTTTTCAAAGGAGGATTGGAAGACGGTATATGTTCTTTCATCCTCAAAGAGTGCTCTTATACTCCAAGTGGAAAAGAAATACTCATAAAGTACGGAATAAGAGAGTTAAAGAGGAATAAGGAGGCTGTAAAAGAGATGCTTTACTCTTTTAGAAAGCAACTCTTGTTTTTCATCCTCCATATAGCCCTCATTACCCTCGCTTTCTTCCTCTTGAAGAAGATATCTCTTATAGCTATTGGGGAGACATCTTCTTTAAAGATAATATTTGCACCTATCTTTAAGTTATTTGGCTATGGTTCGTGAATAAATGGGGGTAGAATAGGTCATGGACAGTGTAATCGTATCTAGTATTTCTCTAAGTGAAGCTTTAAAAGAATATAAGTCGGATCCAAGAAAAAATTGGTTCGGCTTCTTGTGTGACGTACCCTCTGACGGTAGGAAAGAAAACTATTTGAAGCTTCTTTTGTCGGATACACTTGAAGCCGCCCATGACGGAGCATTTATTTCTCAGGATTTGGAGGCTTTTTTATCTTCTCCTCCTTCCTCCTTGGAGGAGCTGGAAAAAGTTGGAAATGCTTTGAAGACTGTGTCTGAGAGCCCCTTCTTCCATCCTTCTCTCCTCTCACTTTCATCTTTGGATAGTTTTATAAGGGAGATGGGAGCATATGAGAAAGAAGCTAAAAAAGAAAAAAGAAGGATTTCTATTATTCTATCCTCCTATACAGAGAGTGTATTCTCTCTTTCTAAAAAATCATTGGTTCATGTAATAAACGGCTCAAATTCAAAAGAGTATAAGAGAGTCAAAAACATCTATAATATGGCAAAGAAAGGGGAGAAAAGGCTTAATCACAGCGACGTGGTCTTCCTTTCGAAAAGATTACTCTCCATTAAGATAGATGCAGAAGAAATAAAGAAGAAAGAAAGAGAGTTTTCCTTTACTTCTCCTCTATTTGACGGCATCGATACAGATTGGGATAAATATGCCTCCTCTCTCAAAGAATATAGATCTGCAATAAAAGTGACAGGAGACATAATGACGGATGACTGTACGTCTCTCAGGAGAGTAATGAGACGAATAGAGGATCTGTTTCATCGCTATAAAGACAGCCTTGATAAAATAAGAGAAATGTTTTCGTCACCCTTTCTCTCTCTTCCATATGCTCTCTTAGAGGCAAAAGCCTCAAATGCACTCTCTTCTTATTCTCTTTTACCCCTTTGGGTGAAATATAGAGAGGTTTTTAACGAAAATGAAGATGAACTGGAGGAGTTCTTCTCACCAAAAGAGAAAGAAAAGATATTAGATAAAGAAAAGCTGGAAGAAGTAGTAGTGGAAGATAAAGAAGAAGTAGTTTTTCCTTTCTATCCGAATTATGACATTGAGAAAAGAGCAAATGAACTAGGTGTAGATTCCCCGTCATCCCCTCTTTTTTCTTCGCTGTTATCTGATCTAGTAGATGATCTCTCTCCTATTTATGAGCGTGATGCTCTTCGTTACTTTTATTCACTTTTCGGGGAGGAAGGAAAGAATAAAGCTCTTGATGGAAAGGGCGTAGTGTATGAAGAGAGAAATGGATTTTGGTACAAAAAGGAGGGTGAGATAAAGTTCAGGGAAAGTAGTAGTCGCCGTGATTTTTCTCATATAGCTCCTGAAGAGCTGTCGGATGGCATGCTTACCATTCTTTCCCACTACAAAGAGATGACGAAAGAGGCGCTATATAATGCTTTGGGTGCGAAGTGCGGTATGAAGAGCGTCTTATCTGTGAGATATAGAGAGCTGGACAAAGTGTTGTTCTCGTCTTTAAGAATCCAAGTAGATGGAGATTTTATAAGATATCTGGAGGAAAAAGAATGAAGAAGTTTTTTCTAATCCTATTTTCGATTCTTCTCTTGTTTTCCTGTGCAACGGGAAAAGAATTGGAGAGAGTTGAGACGATAGTCGAGAAGGTTGAAGAGAAAGATGTCATAGAAGAAGTAGAGACGGAATCAGTTCCTTTTACCTCCATAGAGGAAGAGGAGGAAGAGGAACTTGATCTCTCTTCTTTACCTGTTTTGTTTGATGACGGCGAATTTATCGACATAAAAGATGAAAGTGCAGCAATCCAAAAAGAAGAGAAAGCGTCAGAAACTCCGATAGTTGTGGAGAAAGAGACTATAGAAATAGAACATAAGGAAGAGGATGAGAAAGACAAGAACCCGGCTGTCTATATTCTTCTTGCCTTCTTCGTTATTTTGGCATCAATAATTCTTCTTGTCTTTTTCTCCGGAAGAAAAAAGAGGGAGGGAGAGAAGGAAGAAGCTCCGATTTGGGAAGAAAAAGAAGAGTATTCTTCTATTCTGGAGATACTGGCGGAAGAGAAAAGTGAAGAAAATATGTAATTTTTAAAATTATTTAAAAAAATCCTCTCAAGGGTATTGCCCTTTTATTTCCTTTAATGTAAGGTACTCAAGGTTTAGAAACCAGTTATTCAGACCCGAAAGGGCATGCGATATATTTTTTCATAATGTTTTCTTCCAGAAGCCCGAGCGTTGCTCGGGTTTTCTCTTTACTCTAATAGAAATTGCATTAATTTATTTCTCTACCTAGTGATGTTTTCTTTGAAATTGGTTATATTCTACACAGAAAGGAATCTCATGCGCGGAAAAGGAGATTTCTCATAGTTGAAATATTGAATAAGGAGAATTGATATGGCTATCGATTTGAAAGCTTATGGTATCACAGGTACCACTGAAATCGTCCACAACCCTTCCTATGAGGAGTTGTTTGCAGAAGAGACAAAGCCAGGTCTTGAAGGATTTGACAAGGGTCAGGTCACAGAACTTGGTGCTGTCAACGTCATGACTGGTGTTTATACCGGACGTTCTCCAAAAGACAAGTTTATTGTCATGGACGAGAATTCAAAGGACACAGTCTGGTGGACAAGTGATGCATACAAGAATGACAACCATCCAGCTAGCAAAGAGACTTGGGAGGCTGTCAAGAAGATCGCTATCGATGAACTCTCAAATAAGAAACTCTATGTTGTCGATGCATTCTGCGGTGCAAACAAAGATACAAGAATGGCTATCCGCTTCATCGTTGAAGTCGCTTGGCAGGCTCACTTTGTAAAGAACATGTTCATTCAGCCTTCTGAAGAAGAACTCAAGGACTTTAAGCCAGACTTCGTTGTTTACAATGCATCTAAGGCTAAGGTTGAGAACTATAAGGAACTTGGACTTAACTCAGAGACAGCAGTTGTATTCAACATCACATCCCGCGAGCAGGTAATCATCAACACATGGTACGGTGGTGAAATGAAGAAGGGTATGTTCTCAATGATGAACTACTACCTCCCACTCAAGGGTATTGCAAGCATGCACTGCTCTGCAAACACAGATATGAACGGCGAGAACACAGCTATCTTCTTCGGTCTCTCAGGTACAGGTAAGACAACTCTTTCTACAGATCCAAAGAGACTCCTCATCGGAGATGACGAGCATGGTTGGGATGACAATGGTGTCTTCAACTTCGAAGGCGGATGCTATGCAAAGGTCATCAACCTTGACAAGGAATCTGAACCAGACATCTACAACGCAATCAAGAGAAACGCTCTTCTTGAGAACGTAACAGTTGATGAGAACGGTAAGATCGACTTCGCTGACAAGTCAGTTACAGAGAACACACGTGTCTCTTATCCAATCAACCACATCGAAAAGATTGTAAGACCAGTTTCTGCAGCTCCTGCAGCAAAGAACGTCATCTTCCTCAGTGCAGATGCATTCGGAGTTCTTCCTCCAGTTTCCATCCTTACACCAGAGCAGACAAAGTACTACTTCCTCTCTGGCTTCACAGCTAAGCTTGCCGGTACAGAGCGTGGTATCACAGAACCAACACCGACATTCTCAGCTTGCTTCGGTCAGGCATTCCTCGAACTTCCTCCAACAAAGTATGGTGAAGAACTTGTCAAGAAGATGGAGAAGTCCGGTGCAAAGGCTTACCTTGTCAACACAGGTTGGAACGGAACAGGAAAGAGAATCTCCATCAAGGATACAAGAGGCATCATCGATGCAATCCTCAATGGTGACATCCTCTCTGCTCCTACAAAGAAGATTCCATACTTCAACTTCGAAGTTCCTACAGAGCTCAATGGCGTCGACACAGGTATCCTCGATCCAAGAGATACATATGCAAACGTTGAAGATTGGGAAGTCAAGGCAAAGGATCTCGCTGGAAGATTCATCAAGAACTTCTCAAAGTACACAAATACAGAAGAAGGAAAGGCACTTGTTGCAGCAGGTCCTCAGCTCTGATTTGTCATCAATTACTAAAGTGGGGTGTGCGATAGGGCATGCCCCCTTTTTCGTATAATTGGTCTAAATTGTTATAACAAAACTATTGTTCTGAATTGGTTCTTAAATTATCATGGAAATGGAGGTTTCTCTTGCTTTCTCTTATTAAAAGATTATCTATCTTCGTATTCATTCTTTGTCTCTTTACTTCATGTTCGACTAGAATAGAGAGTGAAGTATATAATCCTCATTCACTAGATCAGATGAAGGCTCTTGAAGACTGGAAGATTACGACTCTAATAGCCAAGGGGGACCAGGAAAAGAGTAGGCCGGAGCCGTATGTGGTGGATGGCTTGTCTGATGGAGATAAGTTACTCCTCCTTAGTGGAAGTGGAAAAGAGAGCCAGATAGACGTAGATGGTGAAAGCGTAGAGATCTATAACCTTCTTCTTGGTGAATCTTATTCATGGACAGTATCGGATGATAGTGGAAAGTGCATTAAGGAAGGTAAATTCATAGTTTCTCAAGATCCTCCAAGAAATCTTTATATAGACGGTGTTACAAATGTAAGAGATTTAGGGGGATGGATCGGAGAGAACGGAGAGAGAATAAAACAAGGTCTAGTTTATAGGTCTGCACGTCTAAACGAAAATGAAAGCAAAAAATCTTTGTTGACAGAGAAGGGAAGAAAGGCTCTAGCCTCTTTGGAGATAAAGAGTGAAATAGATTTACGAAAGATAGTGGACAATGAAAACGGAGGCTTGACAGAGAGCCCCATAGGAGAGGGTGTCGACTATTACTCTATTCCTTTTGAAACAGGTGGAGGATACTTACAAAAAAACCTCTCGTCTTTCCCGGCCCTATTCAAAGTATTGGGAGATGAAGATAACTATCCGCTTCTCTTCCATTGCTCTATAGGAACTGATCGTACAGGTGCCGTAAGCTTTGTGCTCTTGTCTCTACTCTCTGTGTCTGAAGACGATTTATACAGAGACTATCTCTTCTCCAATTTTGGATATATTGAAGGAATAAGGCGCAAGTCCGCCATCGATGATTATCTATTGTTCATTGAAAGATATCAGGGGGAGACAAGGAAAGAGAAAGTCTACTCTATGCTTATAGATAACGGAGTTGAAAAGAAAGATATAGACAGTTTTATTTCCATTATGACTGATAATGATTATCTTTCTATAGGAGAAGGAATATGAAGAAAACGCTTCTGGTTTGCCTCATTGTAGTACTTGTAGTAATAGCCTCTGCATTTGGCATCGGTTACGGTGTCGGCCACCTTATTAAGAATGCTGGGAATATTAGTATTTCAAATGGATCCAGTTTTAATTACAGCGACGCCAAGTCTTATAAGGCAGGAGATGCAGAAATATCATCAAAGATCTCTAAACTTACTATTAACTGGCTTAGTGGTAATGTAAAGGTCTCAGAATATAGTGGAAACACACTTATAATAAAAGATGAAGTTGAAAGCGGAGTCCTTAGTGACGAATTGAAGCTGAGATGGAAGAAAAGTGCAGATGAAGTCGTCGTCCAATATGCAGAGGCAGGCAAGAAACTAAATCTTGATGGCTTCAAAAAAAATCTTTTGGTCATGATTCCCTCCTCCTGGATTTTGGATGAATTGGAAATAGACGTTGTTTCTGCAGATTCCGTAGTGTCATTGAAAAACATAGAGAAAATAGATTGGAATAGTGTAAACGGAACATTGGAAGTTCGCATAGATAGTATTCATTCTCTTGACGGAGAGACTGTAAATGGAGATGTAGACTTATATGTATCGAAATATGGCCCAAGGGAACTGGACTTGGAGAGTGTAAACAGTAATGTTATAATCTCTGTTCCTTCCAACACTTCTTTTACACTGAAGCACGATAGCGTAAATGGCTCATTGGATTCTGAATTCGCTGGAAAAGTCAGTGGGAACAAAACATTTATTGTTGGAAGCGGGGACTACGATTGGGATATCGAGTCTGTAAACGGTGATATTATAATAAGGGAGAGATAGGGGATTTGATATGCCAAGAAAACCGAAGTATACGAAAGAAGAGTTGATTGACACTGCTGTGACCATTATCAGGGAAGAGGGAGAAGACTCTTTGTCTGCAAGAAATCTCGTCAAGAGACTGGGGACTGCTCCTGCAACGATTTTTACTCATTTCGATTCAATGGATGATCTAGAAGAAGCCCTCACTGAGAAAGCAAGATCGATTTACAACGTGTATGTGGACAGAGGACTGAAAAAGAATCCCCCGTTCAAGGGTTTTGCAATCGAACATGTGAAGTTTTCTTTAGATGAACCTAATCTCTATTCTTTTCTTTTCTTGAGACCTAAGGCATTGGGAACCCTCAGTGACCTTATTGATAGGGAGGGACATAGGGAGCGCTTGGTTGTAGAAGCCATGAAAGTATTTGGCTGCACCAGAGAGACAGCTGAAGAAGTTTTCGAGAACCTAGTCGTATATATGTTCGGTTTGGCTTCAATGTGTTCCAAAGGTCTATGCTCCTTTACAGAGGAAGAACTGGCAAGAAAGTTCGGCCTCGCTGCAGGAGGATTCCTCTATGCCGTGAAAGAGAACCTTCCTTGGTATTCAGTTGTACCCGTAGAGAATGGGGAAAAGGTAGAAGACTCCCCTTATCTATCAGATAAATAAGCCTCTTTCAGATACTCTGTAATAATTTCCAAAGCCTTCTCTTCCATTTCTTCGCTCATATCTGATATTTGTGGGAAGTGGACAAAAAGAGAGGGCCTAATAGATGAAGAGAGAGCCGTATAATAGATATTGTTGCATACATAGCGCCCAGGATCTGTAGATATCTTTACAGGTATTCCTTCTTTTTGCAGGCGTCTTTCGATTTCTAATATATCTATCTTTGTCTCAAGTCTATCTTCGCCGTCTTCTTCTATTTTCTCACCGTTATAAACTACTCCGTCATTATCTGGAATTGAAGCCTTTCTTTCGTTCCAGGCATAGCGCTCCAATGAGATTTCCTTTCTCCCTGCCGCAAGTCCCATCATCAATAGTACTTTACCTTCAATCTTTTTGGCACTTTCTGCACTTTTTGAGTATGAGACAGGAACGACTTCCGCATTGATATAATCTTTGTCTTTGAACTTATTTACAAGCACCTCTGTAGGATTAAGAGAGTGTGACGAGAATACTGTGAAACCTGTTAAAGCTATTTTGTTCATACAGGAATTATATCTATTGTGTTGTAGACCGAAAAGGATAAAGAACTGTATATTGTCAATGAGGAAGATATGACCAGTTACAAACATAAGGTTCAATACTACGAGACAGATAAAATGGGAATTGTCCACCACTCTAATTATATAAGGTGGATGGAAGAAGCCAGAGTTGATTTCCTTGAAAAAATAGAGTGGAGCTATGACCAGCTGGAAAAGGTGGGACTTGTATCTCCTGTACTATCCCTGGACATTGATTACCGTCACCCTTCCTTTTTTGGCGATGTTATATCAATTGACGTTGTGATAATGGAATTAAAGATGTCAAAAATGAGAGTGGGATATAAAATGATAAATAGAGAAGGAGAGATTGTGGCAAAAAGCGAAAGTAGCCATGGTTTCCTTCTTTCTTCAGGTAGGCCTGCTATTCTCAAAAGAGATTTTCCAGGCCTTTATGAGGCGCTTTTGACTCATTTATATAGTGAGAAGGAGAGTATATGAGACATGGATTTATTAAGGTGGCGTCTGCGTCTCCATCCTTAAAGGTGGGAAATCCTGAATATAACAAAGGTAGAATCATTGAATTAATGAGGGAAGCGGAGAAAGAAGGTGTGAAAATCCTTGTTTTTCCTGAACTCTCCATTACTGGTTATACCTGTGGAGATCTTTTCTTCCAAAATAGTTTATTGTCTTCATCCCAGAGAGCTCTTTCTGATATAAGAGAAGTATCCAAGGAGTTGGATTTACTTACTTTTGTGGGATATCCGTTGAAGTACAATGGAAAGCTTTACAATACGCTTGCAGCGATCCAGCATGGCTCTGTCCTTGCTTTCTTTGCCAAAAGAAACCTTCCTACATATGGAGAGTTCTATGAAGAGAGATGGTTTACTCCGTCTCCTCTAGAGAACATGCTTATAGATTATAAAGGTGAAGACGTAGTCTTTGGCAGTAGAATTATTCTTTCATATTCTGAGACCTTGAAGATATCTGCAGAGATATGTGAAGACTTATGGGTTCCTGATCCTCCGTCTACTCATCATGCAATAGCAGGAGCCACCATTGTAGTAAACGCCTCCGCCTCCGATGAGCTTATTGGAAAGAGCGAATACAGAAAGAATCTTGTCTCCGGCCAGTCTGCAAGAATAATCGGTGCTTACATATACAGCAATGCCTCCGAAGGAGAATCCACCACAGACATGGTTTTTACAGGAAGCAATGTCATTGCTGAAAACGGCACCATATTGAAAAGTGTAGATTATAGCCTCAATCAGCTTGTCATCAGTGAGATAGATACGGAAAAACTGGATAGGGAAAGGTATGTAAGAAATACATTCCCTATTGATGAAGAGGGGTATGCATATATAACTTCCTCTTTTGTTGAGTGCGAAACCAAGCTTACCAGATATATAGATCCTCATCCTTTTGTTCCGGAGGATGAAGAGAAGAGAAATGAAAGATGCAATAAGATTCTTACTCTTCAAGCTCTCGGTTTGAAAAAAAGACTGCAGCACACTGGAAGTAAAAAGGTAGTTCTGGGGCTCTCAGGCGGATTAGACAGCACTCTGGCCCTCTTGGTCTCTGTCAAAGCCTTCGACATGCTTTCTTTAGATAGAAAGGGTGTTGTTGCAATCACTATGCCTTGCTTCGGCACTACAAAGAGAACAAGAAGCAATGCAGAGCTTTTGGCTCTTTCTCTAGGAGTAGATTTCAGAACCGTCGATATAACGGAAAGCGTGAAAGTCCATTTTAAAGATATAGGTCAAAGCCTAGATGATTACAGTGTCACTTATGAAAACGGGCAGGCGAGGGAGAGGACGCAGGTCTTGATGGATACTGCCAATAAAGAGGGGGCGCTGGTCATCGGAACAGGGGATTTATCAGAATTGGCTTTGGGTTGGGCTACATACAACGGAGACCACATGTCTATGTATGGAGTAAATGCGGGAGTGCCCAAGACTCTTGTAAGATATCTGGTGAAGTATGTGGCGGAGACTACAGACAACAATGTGGAGTCAAAAGTTCTTTTTGATATTCTCTCTACGCCGGTCTCCCCTGAGCTTCTTCCTGCTAAAAACGGTGAGATAAGCCAAGTCACAGAGGACATCGTCGGACCATATGAACTCCACGATTTCTTCCTTTACCATATAGTCAGGCTCTCTTTCTCTCCAAGCAAAGTCTATCGTTTGGCACTTCTCGCCTTTGAAAGCGTGTTTGACAGCGAGACGATATATAAGTGGCTGAGGACATTTATTAGAAGATTCTTCTCCCAGCAGTTCAAACGGTCATGTCTGCCTGACGGGCCGAAGATTGGAACTATAACTCTTTCTCCTCGCTCCGATTGGAGAATGCCCTCTGACGCAGACTCTGAAATATGGCTGAAAGAATTGGATGAAGAGTACAAACTACACAAGAAATAGACAAAGTGTACGTTGAAATTGTAACCAAGACGCCCTAGGATTGTTATATTGAATAGGGCGTTGTATTTTGCCTAGGGATAATGAGTAGTAATATGAAGAAAAAAATAATTTTGGCACTGCTTTTAGTGCTTATTCCAGCTTCTATTTTTGCTTCTGTGCTTCAGATTGGGGGATCTGTATCATGGGGTGTGCCTGTTTACGGAGAAAGGGAGAAACCTTTTGAGTTCAGTAATATCGATTTCGGAAGCTATGATGTAGGGCTTGATTTAAGATTGAACATTCCTAGATTTCAGTTTCAAGGAGAAGTAAGAGGAGCTTTCTCCAGTGATCTCCTTCTTGATAGTTATGGTTATAATCTTGCTGCATCTATGCGTTTTGACATGTTTTTCTTGGATTTGACTGCAGGTTTGGGAATAAACATCAGTGTGGTCAAGGATCCAGTTACTAAAGATTGGTGTTACAACGGACAGAGCGGCATGACAGTGAAAGATGTGTTTTCTTCATCAGAGCTTTACTATAGGGCTGGCTTGGGGATAGATTTCGGAAAAATGTCCTTGGAGCTTCAAGCCGCTGTACCTACAGGAGCCACTTGGGAGAATATGAGTCAAGAAAGAATGCAGTCTGTGTTTGGAACCATCGGTCCCAAATTTGAGAGGATGCGTGTTTCCATCGGTATGACGGCAAATTTCTTCTAATTGAGGATTCCGGTCAAATGACCGGTTTTTATTTCCATTGTTCTAGGGTAGTATGTAATAGGAGACAGTTATGGCGAAAAAGAATCTCAGCCTCTTAAAAGGCTCTTTTACAGTGATAATACTTGCACTTCTTATATATGTAATAATCTTCTTCTTTTTCCCTGATGTTTCTCTGAAGTATTTTGGAGATGCATTCGATAAGGAGAAGGCGCTTAAAAACTCTATCGTTGCTTTGGTCTACAATGTAGATTACATGAGTGAGGAGGAGAAGGCTGTATTTGAAGACTATCTTACTTCGAAAGAAGGGAAAGAGATGCTGAAGGCAATGAGTAGTGCAGCGTCAAAAGGTGTCGAGACTACAAAAGAAATAGTTGAATCTCCAGAGTTTCAGCGTCTTTCTTCCGCAGTCAAAGATGTACTCTCTCCAGAAAGCCTTTCAAAGTTAATGGAAGAAGCTGCGGATTCTGCAGAAAAGCTTTACTCTTGGTATAAGAAATGAGAATAACTATGTTGGGGACGGGAACCAGCTGTGGCGTTCCCTTTATAGGCTGTCACTGTCCTGTTTGCCTCTCCAAAGATCCCAAAGACAAGCGTTGGCGCTCTTCTATTCTTATTGAGAAGGGAGAGACCAAAGTCGTGATAGATACTGGTTATGAGTTTAGGCTTCAGTGTCTGAGAGCTGGAATCGAGAGATTAGATGGTGTTCTATATACCCACACCCATCCAGATCATCTGGCAGGACTTGATGACCTCAGAGCCTTTTACAGGGAAGGTAAGTCTATAGATGTATGGGGAAGCGAGATTAATATTGATAAAATAAAAACTCTTTTCCCCTATGCATTCAAACCTTTCTCTTCTGACGGTCTTCCTCATCTTTCCCCCCATTATGCTATCTCTGGCGTTCCATTTTTTGTGGGAGAGATAGAGTTCCTTCCTTTTTCCATGATTCACGGATGTAGAGAGACCACTGGATATAGGTTCGGAAAGTGCGCTTATGTGACGGATGTCTCTAATCTTAGGGAAGAGGAGAATCTAGGGTATCTATCAAACCTGGATGTTTTAATAATCGACGGATTAATGGAAAACAGGCATCCCTCACACCTGTCATTTGGAGAAGCGGCGGAAATCGGTAGAAAATGCGGGGCGAAGAAAGTCTACTTTACTCACATAAGCCATACGATGAAACATGAAGATATATTGGAGAAATACAAAGGAATTGCAGAGCCCTCATATGATACAATGACATTGGAGGTGGAGGATGAATGACTCTCTTTTTAGTGATGCTGATCTTGACCCTGAACTGATGGAGATTGAAAGAAAGAAAAAAGAAAGGGAAAGAATAGCTAAAGAAGAACAGAGGTTAGAAGAAAAGAAGAAGGAAGAAGAGAAAAAAGCTTCCATTAATTACGACAAGACTCTCTATGTTCTAGACGGTTATTCGATAATATATAGAAACTATTTCGCTCATATCAAAAAACCTATTTTCGATAAGAAAGGGAATAATATAAGTGCTTACTACGGATTCTTCCAGACTCTGTTCTCTCTTATTAATTCGTATCCTATGGATGCTCTTGCGATCACCATGGATGAGAAGGGGCTTACCTTCCGTCATGAGCTTTATCCTGAGTACAAGGCGAATAGAGAGAAGGCGCCTCAGGACTTACATGCCCAAGTCCAACCTATAAAAGATACTCTTTCAAAAATGAAGATCCCTGTACTCTCAAAAATAGGTTTTGAGGCTGACGATTTGATGGCGTCCCTTTCATCTTATGCCAACGATAATGGATGGAATGTAGTTATTGTCACAGGAGACAAGGACCTTTGTCAGTTGGTTGGGGACCACATTATTGCATTAAGGCCACCAAAGAATGGAGAGAAGAAGTATGTATTCATGGATAAGGAAGGGGTGAAGGAGTTTTATGGAGTATATCCTGAACAGATTGTGGACTATCTGACTATCCTCGGAGACTCTTCTGACAATGTGCCGGGTGTAAGAGGAATAGGAGAAAAGGGAGCTGTAAAGCTTTTGACAGAGTATTTGACCTTGGACGGAGTATATAGACACCTGGATTCTCTATCCAAAGGAATGAGGAAATCTCTTGAAGAGTCAAAAGACACTATTGAACTTTCAAGAACACTTATAAAACTTAGATTCGATGCTTCCCCCGAAGGCTTTGACCTGGATTCGATGCTTACCTCTTCTTTCGATATTCCTGCTGCTATTGAAGATTTCGCCATAAGGGACATGAAGAAAATAGCCGAAATGGCGTCTTCAAAGAAAAACGGAGGAGAAGGAAAGCTCTCTTACAAAGATAAGTACAGTGAGGAAGAGACTCAGGTAGTGGAGCCGGTATTGACTGAAGGCGAGAAATATCTTTTGGAAAAGGGGAGTTATGAAATCATAAAAGATAGGACGGAGCTGGAGAAGAGACTGGAGAAGGCAGTGCTTTTCAATTCTCAAGATGTGGCTTTGGAGTTTCTCTCAGATGGCTTTGAGCCTAATTCCCCGATTCTTGGGGTTTCCCTCTCTCTTGAGCCCTTGAAGGCCTTCTTTGTTCCTTTCGGAGAAGAAGGAGTAAGTATTTCCGATTTTTCTGAGATTTCAAAAAAGTACTTTACTGGAAAGATGAGGGTGATCTCTCATTCTGCAAAATCACAGCTTTCTAGAAGTAAGAGATTCTCCATTCCTCTTGTAGTCAAATCCGACACTATGATAGAAGCTTGGATGGTGAATTCAAACGAGGGTGTATTCTCTCTTGATTTCACAGTCTCCAGATATTTTTCCCAGACACTCCTCTCTATTTCCGACTTGTGTGGGGATGAGAGCGTGTCGACTCTGACTCTGGAAGAAAAGGCAAGATATACAAACTCAAGAGCTGATTATATCCATAGATTATCAAGAGTTTTGGAAAGAAGACTTCATGAGAAGGGGCTTTGGGATACATATGTCTCAATGGAGATTCCCCTGATTCCTATTCTTTCAGAAATGGAAGAGAACGGTATTCTTCTCTCTGAAGAGAAGATGAACGAACTTAAGGCGAAGACCGATCAACGGCTTAACCAACTTATCTCTTCAATATATAAAGAAGCTGGTTATGAATTTAACATCAACTCCACCCTTCAGCTTTCAAATCTTCTCTTTGAAGAGAGAAAGCTTCCTCCAGGAAAGAAGACACAACGTGGCTATTCCACAGATACAGCTACTTTGGAGGGGCTGAGAAATACAGGAGACCCGATCATAGAAGAGTTGTTGGAATATAGAGCGCTGTCAAAACTGAAGAGTACATATATCGACGTGCTTCCTACTCTCACGGATGAAAACGGAAGAATACATACATCGTTTTTACAGACAGGGACAGCTACCGGACGCTTATCCAGCAGAAACCCGAATCTGCAGAATATTCCAGTGAGGACAGATGAAGGGAGACTCATAAGAAATGCTTTTGTCCCTGGGGAAGGAAACATCTTTATTAGTGCAGACTACTCTCAGATTGAGCTTGTAGTGCTTTCTTGGATGGCTAAGGATCCGGGGTTGATGGAAGCGTTTTTATCGGGAGAGGATGTACACAAATATACAGCTGCCTTGATATATGAGAAAAATGTTGATGAAGTCACTCCGAAAGAGAGGCGGGTTGCAAAGACTATTAACTTTGGCATTATGTACGGCATGAGTGCATTTAGGCTCTCGAACGAACTTGGCATTACCAGGAGTGAGGCTCAGGAATTCATAAATAAATATTTCCAACGATATAGTGGTGTAAAGAAATTTGTTGAGGACACAGTGAAGAGTGCCGAAGAGAAGGGATATGTAACCACATATTGGGGACATATGCGGGAGATAGTAGGCATCAATAGCAGAAATAAGACGGAGAAGGCTGCAGCCGAGAGAACAGCTGTCAATAGTGTCATCCAGGGTACTGCAGCTGAAATCATGAAGAAGGCTATGATCAGTGTCGCGTCTGTTTTGAAGGAAAGAAGTTTTAAGACTAAGCTCTTGTTACAGGTCCACGACGAGTTGATATTCCAAGTCCCTATGGATGAAGCGGATGAAGTGGAGAAACTGATAAAAGAAAAAATGGAAAGTGTCGTTTCTCTTCCAGTTCCCCTTCGTTCATCTGTAGAAAGAGGAAATAGTTGGGGGGATATGCACTGATGATAATCGGGCTTACAGGAAAGAGCTGCTCAGGCAAGGACTATGTATCACGAATGTTCGGCGACGACTTTGTTGTAATCGATGAGGATAAGCTTGGACATGTAGCCTTGGATAGCAATAAAGAAAAACTGGTTGCAGCTTTTGGTGAATCTATCATAACAGACGGAAGGGTGGACAGAAAGAAGTTGGGCCCCATAGTCTTTTCTGATAAAGCAAAACTCGAAAAGCTGAACTCTATTTCCCATCCTTGGATGGTGAGTGAGACGTTGAGGCTATGTAGAATTGCCGAGAGTGAGGGGAAGATTGCTGTAATCAATGCGGCAATCCTTGAGAAAATGGGATTCGTTCCCTACTGCAATGAAGTGGTTTTGGTGTCCTCTCCATATTCAGAGAGGCTGAAAAGAGCCCTATTGAGAGATAAAATAACTCCTGAAGCCTTTGAAAAAAGAGATGAGAGCCAAAAAGATATAGGTTCTACACTCACAAGTATAGGCAAAAAGGTGACAATTATTATTAATGATGGTGATAAAGAATCACTTTCTCGACAAGTGAAGGAGTATTGTGATAGTATTTTAGGTAAGAGGTCCCAATGAGCAGAAGATCAGGCGCAGTGGCATTGACTGCAACAATAACGGTCACTATTTTTGTGGCTGCCATGACATTTGTCTTGAATCCTAAGGACGGAAGTAACGATTATGCCTCAGCAGTATTGGAGGAGGCGAAGAATAGACAGAGTGTTCCTGTCACAGTGGTCAATAGACCATTGGAGACTGATATTGAAGTTCTCAGGGATGAAGACATAATGGCTGGAAAGGTCTCCGTCATTCTAAAGGAAGACGAAGCTTTCCTTGGATATTTGGGTGATAAGTCCGCTGAGTATGTCGGTGAGAAAATCTCCGACCTTGAAGACATATATGCTTCTGACACAAATAAGCGTATTGATGACGGAGATGAAGAGACCCGCTCTTATGCCGATAGTCTTTTTGCTTCTTCAAAAGCATATGCCGATGAAAAAGAAAAGGCTGCCGCTTCTTACTCTGAGACACTTGTAAAGGAAGCTAATGCTTACTCTGATAATTCTTCCTCCGCTTTGAAAGAAGAGGTTGAATCACTTAAGGCTGAGATCTCTTCTCTTAAGAATGAGTTGGAGAGTGTAAAAGAATCTAGCTTCACTCGTGATGAAATAGTCGCTTCTCTCATCAGCGATAAAGAGTTTATGGCAGAACTCAGCGAAGAAGTATCTAAGAGGGCCGGAGTCAAGATTGACGAAGAAGAACTGGCTTCCCTTATTCTCTCTTCCTCTACTTTCAATACTGGCCTCAATGAAGCTATGAAGGAGTATTATGCCACCCTCGAAAGTGAGAAGAAAGCAGCTTCTTCCATTCCTATCCCTGTATTCGATACTGCAACTGACGAAGAATACTCTGAAGAAGAGTATTTGGAGGAAAGAAACAGTCAGAGAGGAGATGAGATTAATAAGATCTTATCCTTCCTGGGTTATTGATCATCGGCCATCCTTCGGGGTGGCTTATTTTTTACATGTATATTCCAGAATCCATTAAGAGTTATTTATCTGATAAACCCTTCACCCTTGATACAAAAGGAAAGTCCGGAGCAGTCATTATGATGTTCCATGACTTTGTTCTGAAGATTGAAGATGTTTCAGAGGAAGTCAAAAGAGAAGAAGAGATGAAAGCATGGCTTCTGGGCAAGCTTTATGTTCCTTCTACTATCATCAGTATAGAAGAAAACGGAAAGGTATATCGCTTAATGGAGAGAATAAGAGGAAAAGATCTTTCTTCTCCCTATTTCCTGGAGACGCCTTCTCTTCTATTGGACTTATGTGCCAAGGCTTTTGAATCCCTCTCTTCTGTAGATATCTCAGGTTGTCCAAGCCATAGAAGCCTTGATATATGCCTAAAGGAAGCTGAAGAAAGAGTGGAGAAGAATCTAGTTGATGTTGAGGACACTGATCCATCTACCTTCGGCAATGGAGGTTTTTCTTCTCCTGAGAAGCTTCTTGAATGGCTAATCAATAATAAACCGGAAGAAGAAAGAAGCTTTATTCACGGTGATTTCTGCCTTCCGAATATTATTCTTTCTGAAAAAGGGGAAATAGGGTTCATTGACCTTGGTAGAAGTGGCATGGGAGATAGATGCAACGATATGGCACTTCTTTCCCGTAGCCTGAAGAGTAATTTTTCTGGGCATTATAACGGCGGAATACAGTATTCTGGTTATAGAGAAGAGATGCTTTATAAAAGACTTGGAATAAAGAAGGATGAGGAGAAGATAAGGTATTATCTTCTTTTGGATGAGTTATTCTGATTTTAGAGTTAGAATGTAGCCATGACAGATAATGATTTGTATTCGCTTCTTTCTTCTCTTGTCTCTACTTACTCTGTAAGTGGAAATGAAAAAGGTATTGTTGATTTTCTTGATAAAGAACTTACTTCTTTAGGCTTCTCTACGGAACGTATGGAGTCTGGCTCCATATGTGGTGTTCTTTGTGGCGACAGACCTGGTCCTACTGTATTGTTGGATGCCCACATAGATACTGTCTCTGTTCCTGATAAATCTAAGTGGAATCATGATCCATTTTCCCTTACGAGAGATGGTGGGAGATTATATGGAAGAGGAACAAGCGATATGAAAGGAGGGCTGGCTGCCATTATAAAAGGGGCCAGTGAGTTTGTGGGACGAAGTTTTCCAGGCAAAATAGTAATTTCGTGTGTAGTCGAGGAAGAGAGATTTGAAGGAATATGCTCCAGGGAAGTTTCCAGTAGATTTAAGCCTGACTATGTAGTGATAGGGGAGTCTACAGGTGGAAAACTGAATATTGGACAAAGAGGCAGATGTGAAATCCTCCTGGAGGCGGAAGGCAAGTCGTGTCACTCTTCAAATCCAGAAGAGGGAGTGAACGCCATCAGGGTTATGATGGAGGCTATAGAGGCTCTCGACTCTCTTGAGATTAATAGAGATGAAATGCTTGGTGATGGAATAATGGTGCTTACAGATATCATCTCGTCTCCATATCCAGGTGCTTCTGTGATTCCAGAGAAGTGTTCAGCTACTTTCGATAGGCGGACGCTTACTGGTGAGACCATGGAAAGTGTATTGTCTCCGATTAATAAGCTGTTAGAAGAAAGAGGAATAAAAGCAAGAGCAAGAATTGCTGAGGGTGTAACAGATACATATACTTCCCGCCACCTTGAATCTCCTCGATTCTTTCCTGCTTGGAAAACCAGCGAAGAAGATGAGTCTTCAGTTAAAGCTAGAAAAGGCTTAGAAAGCGTAGGACTATGGGAGGGATTCGGTCACTACTCTTTCTGTACCAACGGAAGTCACTACGCCGGAGAAGCAGGTATTCCTACAGTTGGATATGGGCCGGGGGAAGAGAGACTGGCCCATATTGTAGACGAATACATAGAAGAAAAAGACTTATATAAAGCCGGTAGAGGAATAGAGGGAATAATCAAAGGGCTGTTGGGGCTCTGTGATTAATCGTCTTCAGGATAGTGTCTCTCTTCTCCGTCAAGGGTGGAGAAAGTCCAGACGCCATCTATTAGGCCTTTGTTATATCTTGATTCCACAGGAACTTTTCCTCCGCCTTGTGGCAAGTCTATTGTGTATTGGGGAAGGCCCAGACCGCTTAGGCTTTCCCTCATTCCTTTTTCTATCTCAATGCCCTTGGACAATGGGACGCGTAAATGAGCAGTCCCCTGTACCAAATCTCCTTGGAATAAGTAATAAGGTTTCACTCTTAGTGAAAGTAGCGTATTTGACAACTCCGTCTCCACTTCTACGCTGTCGTTTACTCCTCTTAAGAGTACGGTCTGATTCATAATAGGGATGCCCAATCTGACAAATTCCTTTATTACACTCTTGGCTTTTTCTGTTATTTCTGAAGGATGATTAAACTGTGTCATTAAATAATAGGGGGCGCCTATAGAGTTTTTCTTTATTACTTCAAATAGACTCTGTGTAAAACGATCTGGATTGGAAGTAAGAGCACGTGTGCATAAGCGGTAGATGATGTCGGGTCTTGCTTCTTTAAAAGAGCACAATAAATAATCCAGGGAAGTGTCTGAGAGAGTAAACATATCGCCTCCCGTCAACAGTACTTCCTTTATTTCATTATGGTCGGAAAGGAATGAGCATGCTTCTTCTATTTCTTTTTTTGTTGCAGGTCCCACCATACTTCCTGCAAAGCGTCGTCTGAAACAGTGTCTGCAATAAGCGAAACAACTGTCAGTCACTAGAAATGCAGCTCTATTACGATATCTTTTAACTAATCTTGGTGTTACAGAATACTCTTTCTCCATCTGTGGATCCAAGTTACCTACAGTGTCTTTGTTTTCTTTGACAGACGGTACGAACTGACGTCTTATCGCAGGATTAGTAATGAGAGGCGTAAGATGATCAGAGATTAAAATAGGAAGAGTATGACCTCCGTCTTCTTTCCAGTCTTTCTCTTCTTCTGTCAAAACTATATATTTTTCAAGATCGTTTAAACTTTTAAGGGCCATAGTAGTTGTTTTAACGTAAATATTACTTCTAATGCAATGATAAGGAAATTGAAAATTGCAACACTTGGGGCATAGCCATATAATAAATAGACAAAAGGAGAACAAAATGACATCTTCCCCTATTAAAATGAAACTTAATGTAAAGAGGACACTTCTTATTGGATTTGCCTTCTTCGGAATCTTGTTGCTTTGGCAAGTCTATGACTCATGGTGCCCGACGTTCCTGACAGATATCTTTGCACGACGTATGTACGGCATGTCGTCTGCGGAACTGAAATTAGGAGGGGATGCACATAAGATTCTCTCAGTACAGTGGATTGTCGGAATAATTATGGCTTGCGACAACCTTGCAGCCTTAATTCTCCTCCCGATATTCGGACGCCTCTCAGATAAAACAAAGAGTCCTATCGGAAAGAGAATGCCCTATATTCTTATCGGTACTTTTGTCTCTGCCATCGCTTTCCCGTTTATTCCGCTCTTCTTCCATTACAATAATATCTTGGGTATGGTCATCTCCATGGCCATTGTCTTGATATTTATGATGATGTACCGTAACCCTGCAGTGGCATTGATGCCTGATGTGACTCCAAAGCCATTGAGAGCCAAAGCAAACGGTATCATCAATATCGTCGGATACCTAGGTGGTGCATCCGCTACTATTCTTGGAATCTTCCTGCCTCTTTCGAATTATATTAACACGACAGATGAGAACAGAAAGGTCTGGATGATTGAGATACCTTTCATCGTAGCTTCCATTCTTATGGTAATCTCCGCCCTCGTTCTCTTTTTTACAGTAAAAGAAAGGAGAATCGAAGAAGAGATTAAAGACGAGATGGAGGAAGGCGAAAGACTGGCGGCCATTGAAACTCCTATTGATGATACTAAGCCTATGAGCAGGGCTAATAGAAATATGCTCTTTGCTATCCTGGCTGCAGAGTTCTTGTGGTTTATGTCAGATAACGCTGTGGGAACATATATAGGAAACTACGTAATCTATTATCTTAACAGCGTTTCATCAGCGACCATGATCCTTACTATCATCGGTGGCGCTGCATCTGTAATCGGTTTTGCTACAGCCGGTGTCATTGCAGATAAGATTGGCAGAAAGTGGACTATTTCTACAGGTCTTGGAGTTTCTCTTATCGGCTTCGTTCTTATGTGTTTCATTTCCCCTTCCGGAAAGATTGTCGGTGCAAACGGCGAATTCTCCTTCCCAGTGTTGTTGTATGTGATCTGGGTGATAAAAGGATTTGGAATGTCTCTTGTCCATAACTGCTCGTTCCCGATGATCGTAGAGCTCTGCTCTTCAAAGAAGATCGGTCAGTTTACAGGTTATTATTATACTGCAAGTATGTCTGCTCAGACGGTGACACCTGTTCTCCTTGGTCTCTTGTTTACACGCACAGGAGCATGGAAGGTACTCCCTGTATACGCTTCGATTCTTCTCATGCTTTCCTTTGTTGTATTCACAATCTTTGTAAAGAACATCAAAGCAGTAAAAGTAAAGAATGCAAAGGGATTGGATGCAATCGGCGGAGACGACTGATTTAGTATTTACTACACGGCAGGTCATAGTTAATTCTGTGGCCTGTTTTTTCTTGACGAAAAGCTTACTAGAAAGGATGATTCTATTATGTCTACACATATAACAGCAGAAAAAGGAATGGTTGCAGAGTGTGTTCTTCTTCCAGGTGACCCTCTAAGAGCGGAACATATAGCAAAGACATTCTTCAAGAATCCGGTAAAGTATAATGAAACCAGAGGTATGTATGGTTTCACAGGTGAATGGAATAGCCATAGGGTCTCTGTCCAGGGAACAGGAATGGGAATGCCGTCATTCTCAATCTACGCCAATGAGCTTATTGATTTCTTCGGCTGTAAAAAGCTTATTAGAGTCGGTACCTGCGGCAGTAACAATAAGAATCTGAAACTAAGGGATGTGTTCATTGCACAATCGGCAAACACCGATAGCGGCATGAATACAGATCGTTTCGGCTCATCTTTTCATTTTGCTCCCATCCCATCATTCTCTTTGATGTATAAAGCCTATGAAGAGGCAGTGAAGGCAGGTATCCCCGTTACTGTAGGACCTTGTTTCTCTTCAGATAAATTCTATGACGACAGACATGAAGAGAAGATGGCTATGATGCAGAAGCTTGGAATAATGGCTGAAGAAATGGAGGCTGCAGAGCTTTATACATTGGGAGCCTTGAAGAATGTAGAGACTCTTGCTCTCTTTACTGTCAGCGATGATATTCTTACAGGAGAACAGACCACAGCTAAAGAGAGACAGACTACATTTAATAATATGATAGAGATTGCCCTCAGATCATTCTTTGCATAGTATACGGGTGGATTTCCACCCGTTATTGATACAATACTCTATTTTTGTTGCAATCTTCTTTCCATGAGAAGTAGTTTATACATGTGCATGTGCCTAATTCTCCCCAATAGAGATTGAGGGCTCTCTCTGTATGGATTGAAGTTGAAAAAGGGCCTTAGGGCTCATTTTTTTGGGGAGCGAAGATGATAGAGATAAAAAACTTATCGAAGACTTTCAGGATTAAAGATGGTCTTGTAAAAGCTCTTGAAGATGTATCGCTTATTCCAAAAAGGTAAAGAGTGTGGATGAACTAAAAGAGTTGGCAGGAAAAACTGAAATAAATAATCTGAGAATAGATGAAGTTATCAGGGAAATGGATACGGAGAGAGACTATGTTGTCTCCCTCCGTCGTTTTTTCATGAAAACCCGGAACTTCCAAGGGAAGAATTCTCTACAGCCAATAAAATTGAAAAAGAATTAAACTCCTTCGGCCTCGAAACAAGACGAGTCGATGGAACTGGAGTTTATGCAGAGATAAAAGGTTGTGGAGAGGGAAAGACGATAATTCTCAGGGCCGATATAGACGCTATTCCAGTTGAAGAGACAAATGGGTGCTCTTTTATGAGTAAGAATAAAGGTGTAATGCACGCTTGTGGCCACGACGCACATACTGCATCTCTTTTATTGGCTGCAAAGATTCTTTCAAAGCATAGAGATGAATTTAAAGGCAGTAAAACTCTGTTTTCAGCAGGCTGAAGAGATAGGATATGGAGCTATGGAGTTTATTAAGGCTGGCCTTGTGACTGGAGATAGAAGCTTTGGGATCCATCTGGCATCTAATATTCCAGTTGGTAAAGTAAGTGCCACAGAAGGCTCCAATAATGCTTCTGTAGACTATTTTAAGATTACAATAAATGGAAGGGGAGCCCATGTTTCAACCCCAGAAAAGGGTATTGATGCCCTCTTTGTTGCTTCTTCCATTGTTGTTTCGGCCCAGGCTCTAGTTACAAGAAGAACAAACCCTACGGATAGTGTTGTAATAGGAATAGGAAAACTGGAGGCGGGAACGGCATATAACATTGTCGCCAAGAGTGCGGTGCTGGAGGGAACAATAAGAGTAATGTACCCTGAGATACGAGAGAAAGAAAAAAACTTGAGGATCTATCTAAGAATATTGCATCTATATATGGGGCTGAAGCGGAGATAGAATATAAGGATTTTACTTCTCCTTTTATTAACCCTCATATCCCTACAGAAGAAGTGGCGAAAGTTGCAAAGAAACTATTGGGGGACGAGAACGTCATAACCAATAGACCATTCTCATTGGGCGGAGACGTTTTTGCAGAGTTTAATCTTCGGGTTCCCGGAACATACGTGTATGTTGGAAGTGGTAATGATAAACAGCCTAATACACTTGTGGCCCTTCATGACGGTTTATTTGAAATCGATGAAGACTCTCTATTGATCGCATCCAAATTTCATGTTGCATACTCTCTCTCTTTCCTTGAGAATCTATTATGAAGGAGAAGGCGATGGTAAAGAACGAACCGAAGTATAAGATAGGAGTATTACAGAAAATTAGAGAACAGTTGGAGCATAGGGCTTTTTGGCTTTATCTATTGTGTAAAGAAGCCAAGAAAAAAGGTTTGGAGTGGGAGGAATTTGCTCCTGCCGCAATTACTGAGTGTGGTTTGACACAAGGTAAAAATCTGGTGGAGAAGGGTGGCACAGATTCATTGAAGGGTCTTAGGAAGACTCTCTTCACAAAAGCAGCACAACTGGTTTTTGAGATGGATGTAAAGAAGAGTACTGATGACGAACTTTTCATAGATTTTCATTATTGCCCTCTGGTCAAGGCGTGGCAGAAGGCTGGTTGTAGTGATGAAGAGATAGCTAGGCTCTGCGATATTGCAATGTGCGGCGACCGTGGAATCGGAGAGAGATATAACGCTGATTTAATTCTTGAGTCCTGTATAGCCAAGGGTGATGATATCTGTGCTCTGAGATACAAAAAGAGAAAGTGAGACTAGATAGACAAAGGCTGAAGAAAGTGATGCTTTCTCCAGCCTTTATTTCTCTATCTCTTTAGATTCAGGCTTAGTTTACTTCCTCTTCCTTTTCCTTCTTTTACAATTATTCCTTTTTCATTCAGTTCATCCACCACTTTATTTATACTTGGTGATATCCCTTTGTATCCCAGCTTTTCAGATAAGTCTCTCTTTGACATTGCTCCAGTTGCAAGAAATGCAATGATTCTTTCTCTTAATGACATATCATCTTGACCTTCATAGCGATTTTGATTGATAGAATGAATAAACTCTGGGTTTATTCCTATTCTTACTGTCAAAGATCTTCTTTCGGGGTCAGTGATAAAGAGTGGGAGAGGATTGTTGTTTTCTTTTAAAGCTTCAATCGCTTTTGGTATTCCTGTATTCCTACCTTCTGTTAATCCCAGTTCCTTAAGATAGTTTCCGATTCTTCTATTTCTATATTCTCCACTGGATCTAATATCGAGAGATTCTATCATTTCTTCTGAAATAGACCTGTCTAACCCAGGGAAGCTTCTTATTTCAATGTAATTGGGAGTGTTAGTTATTGTGATAGGTTCGTTTATCTGGTAACTTCGGTGGTAAACAGCGTTTGCCAATAATTCTTTTATGGCATCTATTGGATAATTGTACGATCTAAGAGTAATGGCTTCTCCATCTATTTTTGTAATCTTCTCCTCTAAAACATTATTTTCTATATATAGAAGAGCATTTCTCAATTGGTTCTGAATAGGGCCAGTAAAAGTTTTTTCTGTCATATGCCTACCTGTCGGTTCTGGTATGTCGACAAATTCTATTCTGGCATAAGGGAAAAATTCATTTATTTTGTCAGAGAACATCAATAACGCTATATTTCTTGGTCTTAAGTTTTCTTCCGGGCCATAAAGAAGTTTCATATCTTGAGCTATTTGAGTTTTGCTCCGTGTATCACATAGGTCGTATAGCTTGCTTTTCACTTCATACAAATGCTCTTTTAGAAGGTTAAGGCTTATATCTTCGACATTCGAAAATGGGTTTTCCCTGTCATCGAAAGGAATGTAGCTGGATTTTTCAAAGAGTTCTTTTAGCATGAATCCCTCAGCTTGTATTGTCTGGGAGCCGTGTCTTATGTAATATGCCTTGCTACTTTGGTTCTTGAAGACATCTTTACAGAAAAACAGCCGTAAAGCTTCCACCTTTCAAGGTGGAGGATGTAAGGC
>CAMEXG010000009.1 GCA_945947045.1 uncultured Spirochaetales bacterium
TGGTATGTAAGGTCTGACACAGATCCGCTTAGAATCCTCAAGACTCATATCAATTGTGTACTCTATAACGACTTTCAGTATAAAAATCGGAATTTGGGAGAAGAGAAATAAAACAAATCCGCGACTAAGGACGAGAAAGGTTCCTGATACAATGCTTTATTGCTAAAGAAAGAACTAGAATACAAATGAGTATACGTAACCCAAAAGCATAAACCTGTATGCCAAAGATCGAAGAACCGATGGAACGCCACGATATGAGAGTAATCCTCCCTGCTCCCTTCCCTATCAAAGAAACAAAAGATGATATATAATCTCAGCATGGAAAAATTAATAGAAAGATATAAGTCTTTCCTGGATAAAGGAAAGACAGAACGTGAATGTGTAAAAGAAGTAATTAAGATAGCAGAGAAAGAGGGTTACAGGAACCTTGACTCCGTCTCTACTCTTTCCCCGGGCGACAAAGTCTATGTAGAAGAATACGGCAAGGCAATTGCCCTCTACCATATCGGAAAAGGAGATATGGAGAAGGGAATGAATGTTCTTGGCGCACATATAGATTCACCTCGCCTTGATATCAAGATGAAGCCTCTATATGAAAGCGACGGCATTGTATATCTCGATACTCACTACTATGGCGGAATCAAAAAGTACCAGTGGGTCACCCACCCTCTTTCCATCCATGGAGTCGTAGTAAAGACAAGCGGAGAGAAAATTGAAGTTATAATGGGTGAAGATGATGATGACTTTACTTTCTGCATCTCCGACATTCTCCCCCACATTGCACAGGATCAGATGAAGAAGACTGCAGGAGAGTTTATTCCTGGAGAAGATTTGGACCTTGTTGTGGGATTGGACGAAAGTGCAAACGAAGAAAAGAAGGAGGAGGAGAAGAAAGAGAGTGCCAAAGATAAGATCCTTTCAATTCTCAAAGAGAAATACAACATCGAAGAGAAAGACTTCTTGTCTGCTGAACTTGAAGTTGTTCCAAGTGGTAAAGCAAAGTATCTTGGCCTGGATAAATCCATGGTCCTTGGATATGGTCAGGACGACAGAATCTGCTCCTTTACTTCCCTTGAAGCGCTCTTGGAATCAGAGACTATGGATAGAACATGTGTCTGTATCTTGGTGGATAAAGAAGAGATTGGAAGCGTAGGTGCAACAGGTATGGACTCTCTTTTCTTTGAGAATGCTACAGCAGAAGTACTATGTAAGATGGGTCTTACATCATCCCTCTCTCTCAGAAGAACACTAAAGAACACCATGATGCTCTCTAGTGATGTCAACAGCGCATACGATCCGTTAAACGCTTCTCTCTATGACAAGAAGAACTCTTCCTTCCTTGGAGGTGGAGTAGTATTCAATAAGTATACTGGATCTCGAGGAAAGAGCGGAGCATCTGATGCAAACCCTGAATTTATCGGGAAGATCAGAGCTGTACTGGAAAAGAACGGTGTAAAGTATCAGATGGCGGAAATGGCGAAAGTCGACGTTGGTGGAGGCGGAACAATTGCTAAGTTCAGTGCTTATTACGGCATGCAGGTCATAGACTGTGGCGTGGCTATTCTAAGTATGCACGCTCCTTGGGAAATTGCGTCCTGCAGCGACATAGTAAATACAAAGAATGCTTATAAAGCCTTCCTGACCTTAGATTAATCAAGATCCCCTGGCGAGCCAGGGGATTAATCTTAAACATAGAAAAGCATGTCGCTATACGTTGGCAGAGGCCAATAATCTTTGGCTACTATTAACTCCAAGTTATCTGCAAAGCGTCTCACGTCCTCCATTTTTGGAAGCACTTCTTCCCTATAATAATGGGACTGGAGTGAACCGGATAATTTCTCTGCTTCGCTTATGACTTCGCCTAATACATTAGTCGATCCATAGAGCTCGTTGGTAAGACTGATCACCTTTCTGAGAATATCTTCGTCGGCTATAGGAGAAACCATGTTGATAGCAGCTTTCATCTGGTTAATTCCTGCGGCAAGATCTGAAGCATACTTGGAAGCGGCTGGAATGATTCTCTTTACTGCAATATCAAGCATAGTAAGTGCTTCGATATGAATCGTCTTTGAATACTCTTCGTGATGTATCTCACATCTACTTTCAAGCTCTTTTGCATTATAGATGCCAAACTCTCCAAAGAGTGCAATATTCTTCGGTGCAGTATACTGATCGAAGGCATCCGGAGAAGACTGGAGGTTCAAGAGACCTCTTTCTTCTGCTTCTTCAACCCATTCCGGAGCATATGCGTTTCCATTAAAGACGATTCTCTTATGCTCTCTGTAGTTTGAAGCTACAAGTTCCGTCACGGCCTTTCCAAAGTCATCGGCATCCTTCAATACTCCATAGAATTCCTTAAGAGCCTTGGCAACCATAGTGTTGAGGCCTATATTAGGACCGGCCATGGAGAAAGAGGAACCTGGCATTCTGAATTCGAACTTATTTCCTGTGAAGGCCATAGGACTTGTTCTGTTTCTATCTGTCGTGTCTTTCGGGATATCGGGAAGGACATGGACACCGAGAGTCATCTTGCCTTTCTTTCTTCCTGAGAGGGACTTACCAGAAGCGATGGATTCAAGAATATCTGCAAGCTCATCTCCAAGGAAAATAGATACAATTGCAGGTGGTGCTTCGTTTGCCCCCAGTCTATGATCATTTCCTGCAGATGCTACAGATATTCTCAACAGATCCTGATACTCGTCTACAGCCTTTATTACAGCAGAAAGGAAGAGAAGGAACTGTGCATTGTCCTTCGGGTTGTCACCTGGCTCCAAAAGATTAATTCCCGTATCTGTGGATATAGACCAGTTGTTGTGCTTACCGCTGCCGTTTACACCTTCAAAAGGTTTTTCATGAAGAAGACAAGCCAGTCCATGCTTTGGAGCAATCTTCTTCATTAATTCCATCATGATCTGGTTGTGGTCAACAGCAACATTTGAAACTGAGAATACAGGAGCAAGTTCATGCTGACAGGGAGCGACTTCATTGTGCCTTGTCTTAGCAGGAATCCCCAACTTCCATAATTCTTTGTCGAGGTCCGCCATAAACTCTGCGACTCTGGTTCTCAGAGCACCGAAATAATGATCGTCTTTTTCCTGTCCCTTAGGGCTTCTTGCTCCAAATAGAGTGCGTCCTGTAAGTCTCAGGTCCTTTCTCTTTCTATAGTCATCCGCATCAATTAGGAAATACTCCTGCTCTGCACCGACTGTCGTTATAACTCTCTTTACATCTGTCTTACCAAATAGAGAAAGAATCTTGACGGCTTCCTCGCTTATAGCCTCCATACTTCTCAAAAGCGGAGTCTTTTTATCTAAGACTTCACCCGAGTATGAACAGAAGGCGGTAGGAATACATAGCGTATCTTCCTTTATGAAAGCATAACTTGTAGGATCCCATGCAGTATATCCGCGAGCCTCGAATGTAGCCCTCAGGCCTCCAGATGGGAAAGATGATGCATCAGGCTCACCCTTTATCAGCTCCTTGCCACTGAAATCAAGAATAACCTTTCCACCATCGAGAGGCGTAATAAATGCATCATGCTTTTCGGCTGTCATTCCTGTAAGAGGCTGGAACCAATGGGTAAAATGAGTCGCCCCCTTCTCGATGGCCCAATTCTTCATTGCATTGGCAACGCTATTTGCAACATTAAGGTCAAGGTCCTTACCTTCCCTTATTGTCTGCTTAAGAGCTTTATAAACATCCTTAGGTAGTCTTTCCCTCATAGCCTCGTCATTAAAGACCATGGATCCGAAATAAGATGCAACAGTTTCCATTTTGCGCCTCCGTTACATATTCCATTCTTATTACAGAAAAGAAAAAGCGATGTCAACAGAAATGGTGCTATCTTAATCTTCTCTTTGCTATTTGTTTTCCCATAAACAAAAGAAGGAAAGAATTATGGATCGACCCAGAGCTTTCTTAGCCAATTATCATAATCGATCCTATTTCAATAAGACCCTCTGTTTCTCAATAAGAAATATCATTCTACAGACGAAATACTGTTTTGCTTTGAACCAATTTAGAACAAAATAAATTATTTTTTTCATAAAATGGCTTTTCCCTCCATTGACAACGCCCCTGTATTTTTCCCATTATCTTATCCATATTTTTTGGAATTTACATATGAAAGGAACTGTGGGAAAGATTAGAAAATCCTCTTCGAGAGAGCAGTTTTGCCCTCTGAGGGAGACTCTCACACTCGCCATAACGGAGACACCTATCACGGGTGTCTCAATTTTTTTGGAGGAAAGAAATGGCTAAACACATCTTTGTTACAGGAGGAGTAGTCTCCGGACTGGGAAAGGGAATTACAGCGGCAAGCTTAGGTCGACTATTAAAGGCAAGAGGCTTTAAAGTGGCGTCTCAAAAACTGGACCCATATATGAACGTAGACCCAGGTACTATGTCACCGTTGCAGCATGGTGAAGTATTTGTAACAAACGATGGCGCAGAAACAGATTTGGATCTCGGACACTATGAGAGGTTCATAGATGAAGATTTATCTAAGTTTTCAAACCTTACAAGCGGTAAAGTATATTGGAACGTTTTACAAAAAGAGAGAAACGGAGAATACCTTGGCCGCACTGTCCAAATAATTCCTCATGTAACTGATGAAATAAAGAACTTCATCTACTCCTGCGGAGAAACAAGCGGAGCAGATATCGTCATAACAGAAATCGGAGGAACTACAGGAGATATTGAGTCCCAGCCGTTTCTGGAGGCAATTAGACAGATTGGCCACGAAGTAGGACCTCAGAATTGTCTTTTTATTCACGTCGTCTTAGTTCCATATCTATATGCATCCGGAGAGCACAAATCAAAGCCTGCCCAGCACTCTGTAAAAGAGTTGATGAATACCGGAATATTCCCTGACATCATTGTCATGAGAAGCGACGAGCCTATCGAAGAGTCCATCAAAGAGAAGATTTCTCTTTTCTGTAACGTAAAAAGAGAGTGTGTAATTGAAAACAAAACTGTATCTGTTCTCTATGAGGCGCCGCTTATGCTCCATGAAGAAGGGCTAGATGACGTTGCGGTAAAAATCCTTGGTCTCCCTGATCGTCCTATCGATCTCTCGGAATGGACGGAAATGGTTGACAGAATCCACTCTGCCGATCGGAAAGTGACTATTGCAATGGTCGGGAAATATATGGAACTCCATGATGCATACCTTTCTGTAATAGAAGCATTGAAGCATGCTTCATGGCAGTTAGGTGCTACTGTAGACATCAAGTGGGTGGACAGTGAAACAGTAAACAGAGACACAGAAGAAGAAATCTTCTCCGACGTTGACGGCATCCTCGTTCCAGGTGGCTTTGGATACAGAGGAGTCGAGGGAAAGATTGAAGCCGTAAGATGGGCAAGAACTAATAATATTCCTTTCTTAGGAATATGCCTTGGAATGCAGGTGGCGGTCATCGAGTTTGCAAGAAACGTTCTGGGCATGGAAAACGCAAACTCCTCAGAATTTCTTCCAGACAACGACGAAAGCGTTATAGACATTATGCCGGATCAAAGAGGTGTAAAAAAGGGTGGCACAATGAGACTGGGAGCTTATCCATGTAAGACAAAGGAAAACTCTCTTTTGAGAAAACTCTATGGTGAAGATATGATTAGCGAGCGCCATAGACATAGATATGAGTTTAATAATGATTACAGAACACTCTTTGAAGAAAAGGGAATGATCCTCTCTGGAACAAGCCCTGACGACAGACTTGTAGAAGCTGTGGAACTTCCTGAGCATCCATTCTTCCTTGCAGTCCAGTTTCACCCCGAGTTTAAATCAAGACCTCAGAGACCTCATCCATGTTTCTCTGGCCTGATTATGGCAAGTTTGGAAAGAAGAAAAAAATAAAGACTTGAGAGCCATTCGAAGAGAGTGGCTCTATTTTTATCTATCCATATATACTTTTATTGGTAACCTGTCTCTTATATTACTTACTTCGTTCTTTCTAGGTATCGAGGCTTCATTGACATCAAGATTATGTAATGAGATAGTCTAGATTCTCTTTCACAATATGTCCCCTTAAAGAGACAGGGAAAAAAAAGATCCTTCATAAAGTCCAGACATTTGGATCCCCTTTTCCTTATAGACTCTTTAACAGCACTCCTAATCTATATCGTCCTATTTATTGTCAATCTGACTGATGCTTTATTGATCAAAGAATTAGATTACTCATCCAGATATACTCTATAAACTGAATTGTAGGACCATGTTTCAATCATGCTGAAAAAATAATATAAAAATTTTTATTCATTCCAATGCAGTGAAATATCCTCAATAAAAGGGCGAAAAGCTCTTTTTCGGATTCGTCATTTCTCTCTTTTTCCGCGTTATATAGGTATGAGGAAAAATATGGAAAAAGGAAAGGAACACATCTCCAATGTCTCCTGGCAGGCATTGAACGACAATTTCAAGCCGGCAGAGCTCTATGGGAAGCTTGCGAACATCTTTGCTGACCTTCCTACAAAGAACATTGACGACAACGGCATCTTCAAGGCTCTTGTCGGAGAGGACTTCCTCACTGCCGAGAAGAAGCACAGCGATCCGTTCTCATTCGTTTCTCATACAAGACTTCTCTTCTCCTTCAACAACATTCCGAAGAACTATGGGGACAAGTCCGAGGGTTTCTACAGAAGACTGGTCATCATCAGATATGACCATGCGGTGTCTGCGGACAAGAAGGATCATATGCTTCTGGATAAGCTCTGCCTTGAAATCGACGGAATCCTGCAGTTCGCACTGGAAGGTCTCAGAAGACTCATGTCCAGGAACTGGGTGTTCTCTGAAACTGAGAGGAACAGAATCGAACTCCAGAAGTACAGGGAGGACAGCAACAGTGTATTGGCCTTCCTTCGTGACTGCTGTACGGAAGATGAGAGCGCAGAGATTGCCACCATGGAACTCTATGCCAAATACAAGGAGTACTGCGAGAATGCCGGCCTGAAGCCTTGCGCCCAGAAGACCATGACATAGGAAATCAGGACTGCCTATCCGAATGCCAAGCATGGTAAGGACAAGTTGGGAAAGAGACATACCTTCAAAGGTATCAGAGTGGAGGAAGACCTTCTGTATAAAATCTGCGAGTGACAGTAAAGTACAGTTGATGACAGTAGTTGCTTTTGAATAAACTATAATCACAAAGGACCAGGCGAAAGAAAGTCAGGTCTTTCCATGGGAGAAAAGATGAGACGCAGCGTCATAGTCATGGACAAGAGAAAAGGAGACAAGGAGTATCCTTCCGCTACAGCATGTGCCGTGGCATTGAACGTCTCGCCCTCCACCGTCAGGAACTACTGCAAGAGTGGAGAATTCCTGGAGACCAAATTCGGTCCGATAAGATTGAAATATAAAGATGAGAACTGAAAAGTTGAAGCATAGATATTGTAATTGTTTGCTTTAAGACAGAAGTATACTTTGCTTTTTCTTCAAGCTATACTGGAGGCATGAAAAAAGCAATTATTTTTATTCTAGTGGTCGCTTTGCTTGTCCTCGGTTACTTCACTTTTGTTAAGCCTGTTACCATAGAAGGTACATATAAAATTGGAAAGAATGGTTATGATGTTGTCAAAGAAATGACTTTGGCTGAAACCAACAATTCCTTTCTCGCATACCTTACCTATAGTATTACATCACCTCTCATCAACGACTCGATAAAGCTTGAAGCAACCCTTACAAAGGATGGAAATCTCACCCTAGTAAACGGCACCAGATATTTGGACAACAACACCGAAACGAAGCATTACAAGTATTACATCGATAGAGACAACAGAGTTTGCATCTATGATGGAAAAATAACAAATGTCGTGAACTACATTGGAACACTTTCAGAAGATAGGAACACATTTTACATGCTGTTTGAAGGTGGTTACAAAGTTCCATTAGATAGAATCTAACCATTACAAATACGCAGATGAAGACCTTGGGAGATCAGGGTCTTTTTCATTTAGGAGTGCACATGCCATACAAACCGAAGAAGCCATGTGCTTATCCAGGTTGCCCAAACACAACAAACACTACGCTTTGTTATAATCACAAATTTTTTGAGAACCAACGTCCACCAAGACAACACAACTCATTCTACAACTCTTCTGAATGGAAGAAGGCTCGGAAGGAATTCCTTCTGGACCATCCGGTGTGTGTCTTTTGTGGAAGATCTGCGGTAATTGTGGACCATGCGGTCACCATCTGTTAACGACCACCAATTTTTAACCCAAAGGGGACTGCGGTCATCCAGGAATTCGTCAAAATCAAACACCCAGAATCTACAGTACCTGAATCTGAGAAATGGTCAGGAGCCGGTCTTGTACTGGCAGAAGACTTCTCTCTTGCCTGGCGCACATTCGACGCCCAGCACAGGGGAGTCCCCCAGAGACGCCGTCGTATCTACCTTGTCGCAGATCTTGATGGTGAACGTGCCGGAAACATACCGTTTGAGTCAGAGGGCCTGCCTTGGAATCCTGAGGCGTTGCAAGGACAGAGGGAAGAAGCTTCTGGAAATCCTGGAGAAGGCGCTTCTCAGGCAATCTCAGAAGTACGCCACCGGGTCCGGAGAGATGTTCCAGATGGACTGGGGCTTTGTAAAAGTGGTCGACCGCCTCGGAAAGGAATGGAAGTGCTTCCTTCTGACAACGATTTCACGATTTTTGACTTTTGACGGAGAAGCGTTATGGAAAATTTGCTAAGAAAGAATGAAAAGATAAGAGAAATGTTCGAGACCCTGGGCGTGGACTGCCCTATTGAACTCGTCGCACAATGGGCTGCAAAGAAACAGGCATCGGAGATGGATTACGAAAAGGTTGCGTCCCTTCTGGATGGAATAAAGATGCTCAGGGATAGAAACAGCTGCAAGATGATAAGGAACATGAGCGGGCTGCCGAAGACATCTATTCCTTAACGCCTCCGTCGCCAGATGTGCATTGGACAGAATAATGGACAGGTGCATTGCAATTGACATTCATGGAGCCAGTTACCGTGGACAGCAGAAGAAGGTCTTCAAGGTCTCCACAAGCTCTGTTCCTGAAGTTACGGGACTCAATCTGTATCAATAAAAAATGAATAAGGCACTCGTTAATATGGTTTTATGTCCCTTTTCTCTTGACTATTCATTGTCCCTTTTCAATTGGCTCTTACAGCGTCACTCCTGATATATGACTGGAAGCTTAGCCTAAAGGAGGAGATGAAGCCCGTAATAATCGTGGTCCTCAACATGAGCGACAGGAAGTGGGGAGGTAAGTTGAAGCTTGAAGACTACTTCTCGAAGAGTGACCTGGAGGTCCTTGGACCCCTGATGGTGAACGTGGAGATGCTTGTTATCGACCCGCATACAATGGGGGAGGAGGAGTTTGAAGGGCTCACTACGGACCTGGAGCTTATACTGAAGGTGATAAAAAATAAGTCGGACAAAAGGGCGTTTTACGATTATATTAAGAGTGAGAAGCGATTTGCGAATCTGGACGAAGTGACGGCAAAGCTCTTTTCAGAGCTTACCAACATTGAAAAGAACGAGGAGGACGACATGTGCAAGGCTGTGGAAGACCTGATAAACGACAGCAAGGCCGAGGGTAGAGCCGAAGGAGAGGCCATTACTATTTTCAAACTCAGGAGGGACGGTCTCATTCAGAAAGAGATTGCCGCTGAGAGGCTTAGATGCACAATAGAGGAATACGAGAGAAGAGAGAACTCATTCTTCTCATAAGAAACAAAGGATGAACAGACGATGAGAACCCAACAGAGGAAGATTGTTTGTCAGCCTCCAAGCGTTTCAGAATTGATTAATCCAAATCAAGGGAGTTGAGATCTCAGAATTAATGTTTTTCCTACCTTTACAGACAAGTTTTAGCCACTGATTAGTATTCTTCTGCTTTTTCCATTGTCTATAGGAACAATGACAATGCAGTATCATAGAGCCTAAGAGCAACGTTGTCAGGGATAATCTCTTCCACATTAATTTCTACTCTTAGGTTTTCTTTTTCTATTAGAATAATAAGTTGATTTTCTACTCATAAAGCATTGAAAAGCGTTAGAAAAATTAAAGGTGGTGTATGAATAGGACATCAATAAAAAAACAGAACCTACTTTCGCAGATTCTGACTCTTTAGCAAGGACAGGACTCGGACCTGTGACCGACCGGATATGAGCCGGTTGCTCTACCAACTGAGCTACCTTGCCGCAACAAGAAGACTATAAACAAAAGAAAAGGATAGAGTCAATAGAGATTTTGAAAAATATTCAAGCTAAATGCAATAAATCTTGAACATGATAGA
Source organism: uncultured Spirochaetales bacterium (assembly GCA_945947045.1). Lineage (GTDB taxonomy): Bacteria > Spirochaetota > Spirochaetia > Sphaerochaetales > Sphaerochaetaceae > Ornithospirochaeta. Next base: position 10,267 of record CAMEXG010000009.1, read on the forward strand.
GTGATGTGTGGGAACTCTTGTGTAGACACCATAGGACTCTGTCAATATAATCTTTAGTATTACGGGGGACAGTAATGGAACAAAAACAAGAAGATACCATTGATTTGTTAAAACTATGTAAGGTGCTCCTTGAAAAAATTTGGCTATTGATAATCGTTGCTGTTTTATTTGCAGCAGTTGCATTTGTATACACAAGGACAATGATTAAGCCTGAGTATCAGGCAACAAGTAAGCTTTATGTATTCAATAAATCGGATTTCGGATCCTCTGGCGCTGTTTCATCCTCAGATATCTCAACTTCTAAAGTTTTGGTCAATACATACATAGTGGTATTGCAGTCTGATTCTGTTTTAGGACAGGTCGTGGATACTATTTCCGAGTATCAGGGAAAAGAAGGATTCGAGTATCTTGGTTCGAAGCCATATACAACAAAGCAGCTTAGAAGCATGATAAGTGCAGGCTCCATCAATAATACAGAGTCTTTCTCTGTTACTGTAAAAGCCCATGACCCATATGAAGCTAAGTTTATCAACGATGCTATTCTTTACTTCCTTCCAGATGAGATTATCAGAGTGGTCAAGGCTGGAGCTGTCGAGATCATCGATAAAGCAAGTATTCCTTCTCTTCCTAGTTCACCTTCCGTAATCAAGAACACTGTTTTAGGCGGATTAGTCGGTGGAGTGTTGACTGCAGCAATAATTGTAGTTATGGCTCTTTTTGACAATGTAATCCACACAGAAGAAGATTTGACTTCCGAGTTCCCTGATATTTCTGTTATAGGTGTCATCCCTGATTTTAAGTCAGAGAAGCATAAGACTACAGGAAACAAAGGAACTAGTAGAGTGAAGATGGAGGAAGTCAAAACTGAGAAAAAGTCCAAAAAAGAGATTAATTGGGATGACGATGATTTTGAGGATGAGGACTGAGATATGAGAGAAGAAACAGATGTAATCAACATAATAGACGATACTACTCCCTTTAGCGTAAAGGAAGCATATAGACTCTTAAGAGCTAATATTCAGTTCTTGTCTCCACATGATGGGTGCAAAGTCATTTGTGTAACAAGTAGTGTGGCTCATGAGGGAAAGAGTAGTGTGTCTTACAATCTTTCCAGTGTTATTGCAGACGGTTCCTCAAAGGTATTGTTGCTGGATGCTGATTTAAGAGCATCTCATCTACAACTTAGCTTAGGTTCAAAAGGAAAAGAAGGACTCTCAGACATTCTTGCAGGGCTTGCTTCAAGCGAAGACTATAAGTCATTGATCAAAAAAGATGAGAATCATCCTAATCTCGATATTTTGGTAGCTGGAAAAGTACCGCCAAATCCATCGGAGCTTCTTTCTTCGGAAAGAATGGTCACGCTTCTTGACGAACTGAAGAAAGAATATGATTACATAATAATCGACGGTACGCCTCTCTGCCTTGTTTCAGATATGTTGGTTCTTTCTCCATATATTGATGGATACGTTATTGTTGTAAGAGCTGAGATGACCAATAAAAAAATCCTCAATAAATCGGTTTCAATGATCAAGAAAATAAATGGAAAAGTCTTGGGCTTTGTACTGTCAAGAAAGAAACAGAAGAAATCAGAAAGGTACTACTACGGTGAATATGGTAGTTCAAAGTACTTATAAATAAAAAAGATATGGCTCCGGAAACGGAGCCATTACAATAAAGAAGAGAGTTAAATTATTTAAGTTTGAATGTCATGACAACAGGCTGATGGTCCGATTCTTCATACCCTGTGTGGTAAACTTCAGCTTTAGCCTCTATATTGTCTGAAACTATAAAACCATCGATTATTGTAGAGTAGTTTACTCCTTCGATATATGGAGTATCTGCATTTCTACAAGTCGACTCTTCTAATCCATTCTCTGGTTTTACAATAGAGAAGTGACTTGGTAAGTCTTCGTTGTCCAGAATATAAGCCCAAACAGGAACCACCTGCTGGGATGGGAAGGCGTCTAGATACTCTTCTCCAAGGACATGGTTAAAGTCGCCGCCAATAATAACCCAGTTTCCTTTTTCATACTCCTCTTCCATAAATGAAGTCAGCATTTCAAGCTGCTGGGATCTTATTACTCCGCCTTCGTCATAAGCAGACATATGGCTGTTTACAAGAACCAAAGTCTTTCCTCCTTTAACAGGTATTCTTTGTACAGAGAAACATCTGTCAAGATCAAAGAGTCTGGAGAAATCAGATGCAATCGGATAACTTCTTCGTACTGCTGAGTCTGTTTTGAATCTAGAGAGTGTCAGGACACCTGAGTTGACTATACCGATAGGATCGAAAATAGGAAGATTGAGCCAAGGAGAGTGGAAGTTAATGGCAAAAACGCTATTCATGAAAGGGAAAGTTTCTTCAAAATAGGTAGCCATGTCGATATGATAGCTCCTTGTGGAGTCTGTATCGACTTCCTGCAAAAGGATGAAATCCGGAGCTATGTCACGTAGAACTGCTGCCTGGCTTTCTACATTTTCTATTACGTCTTCCCTTGTTATGCCTTTTCCATACTTTCCAGTGGTATGAGAGCCGTCTTTCCAATCGGCGTTATCCAGGAAGAAGGAGAATTCCTTACTGTAGCAGCCAAAACCAAGATTATAAGTTACTGCTTTATATTCCACGTCTTCTTTCATCACTCTTGCCTGATTGTTTTCTACATAGAGTTCGGTATTGTCGGGGATACGGTTAAAGGAGAGTAAAACATAAAAATAATATAAGACAACCACAATGAGAGCGCCACATAACAGAAGTAAGAGGGCTTTCAGAATACTACTTGCTTTTTTATTCATAGAAAGAGTGTATCACAATCTTTCCAGTAGTACGAGATTTCTTCTCCTATTGTTGATATAATAGTTTTTAGCATTCTATCATAAGCGTGGAGGCGGATATGGCCAAAAGTAAATCTATTATTACTGTAGTAGGAAAAGACCAGGTGGGAATCATTGCCCGGGTGACAGGATATCTATATGAGAACAATGTTAATGTTGAAGATATCACCCAATCTATTGTGGCAGGGTTTTTTAACATGATGATGATTGTGGACACTGGTGCCTCCACAAAAGAGTTCCTTGCCATTTCGAAGGAGCTAGAGGAACTGGGAAGGAAAATCGGAGTTTTGATCAAGCTACAGCGCGAAGATATTTTTGAGAGCATGCAGAGAATATGATAAATATCAACGAAGTAATTGAAACCAATAAAATGATAGAAAAGGAGAACCTTGATGTAAGGACCATTACTATGGGTATCTCCCTCTTGGATTGCATCAGTGATGATGTAGATAAAGTCTGCTCCAATATCTATAAGAAGATCACGACACTGGCCAAGGACCTGGTGTCTGTTGGAAAAGACATTGAGAGAGAGTATGCCATACCAATTGTCAATAAGCGTATCTCCGTTACTCCCATCGCCCTCATTGGCGCTTCATGCTGCAACAGTGTGGATGACTACGTGAAGATTGCAAGAACTCTCGATGAAGCTGCACATAAAGTCGGAGTTAATTTCCTCGGAGGTTTCTCTGCTCTCCCGGCAAAGGGAATGACAAAAAGCGAAGAGCTTTTGATCAGGTCTATTCCAAAGGCTCTCTCCGAAACAGAGAATGTATGTGCTTCTGTCAATCTAGGTTCTACGAAGACCGGCATTAATATGGATGCCGTGGCTCTTATGGGTAGAATAATCAAAGAGACCGCGTTCCTTACAAAAGATAGGGACAGCATAGGATGTGCCAAGCTTGTAGTATTCTGCAATGCTCCTGACGACAATCCATTTATGGCCGGAGCATTTCATGGGGTCACGGAGACAGACAATGTAATCAACGTGGGTGTATCCGGGCCTGGAGTAATCAAGTACGCTCTAGAAAATGTCAGAGGAAAAGACTTCGGAGTCCTTTCAGATACTATCAAAAAGACTGCTTTCAAGATAACGAGACTAGGACAGCTGGTTGCCCAGGAGGCATCCCGTCGTCTTTCTGTCCCATACGGAATCGTGGACTTGTCCTTGGCTCCAACACCGGCTGTAGGCGATTCTATTGCAGAGATTCTTGAGTGCATGGGACTTGAGAAGGTCGGAGCACCTGGCACCACTGCTGCTCTTGCACTTCTTAATGACCAAGTGAAAAAAGGCGGAATCATGGCTTCCAGTTATGTAGGAGGCCTATCTGGCGCATTTATTCCTGTAAGTGAAGACAGAGGTATGATTGAAGGCGTCGAGTGCGGTTCCCTTACACTGGAGAAACTTGAAGCTATGACATGTGTATGTTCTGTGGGCTTGGATATGATCGCCATCCCTGGCAAGACAACGGCATCTACAATCAGCGGAATAATAGCAGACGAGATGGCGATAGGAATGATCAACCAAAAGACTACAGCAGTCAGAATCATTCCTGTAGAGGGAAAGGATGTAGGAGAAAGCGCTGAATTCGGAGGACTGTTGGGTTATGCTCCTATTATGAAAGTAAATGAATTCTCTTCCGAGGAGTTTATAAAAAGGGGAGGAAGAATCCCTGCCCCCGTGCATTCATTCAAGAACTAAAGAGAGGCGGGAAACCGCCTCTTCTCTTACTCTTTATCTAAGTATTTCACAACATCTTCACCGTGGGTGGCCACAGCTACTTTATTCCATATCTTTTCTATATTGCCACTCTCGTCGATCAGGAATGTCTTTCTTATGGTTCCCTGTGAAACTTTGCCGTAGAGCTTTTTTTCTCCCCATGCGTCATATGCCATATGTACGCTCTTTTCCGGGTCGGAAAGAAGAATAAAATTCAAGTTATGTTTTTCTCTGAATTTATTGTGGCTTTGAATGGTGTCTTTACTTACGCCCATAACTGTTACGCCACGCTTGATTATTTCATCGTTCCAATCTCTGAGAGAGCAGGCTTCTTTTGTGCATCCAGGTGTATTGTCTTTAGGATAGAAATACAAAAGGACCTTCTTTCCCCTGTAATCATCAAGAGAGTATTCTTTTCCATCGTCTCCCATTAGTGTAAATGACGGTGCTTTGCTTCCAACTTCCAACATATTTGCCTCCAACAATAATAATATAAGAGTGTAGAGTGGCTTTGTGTATATAATTTGTATTTTTTGTATAATACAATATCCGATATAAGATTTTCTGCTATATTTGGGGAAGGAGAAAAAAATGAACAACGAAACAATGTTGACTAATGTAGAGGCAAGACAAAATGTCTATTTGAAAAAAGTATATTTATGGATGGCTCTTGGTTTGGGCGTCACTGCTCTTACAGCGTTTCTTACCGCAGCATCCCCAAGTATTGTAAAGTTTATTTATTCGAACCCTTTCGTCACAATATTATGCTTTGTTCTTGAAATAGCTTTTGTCTTCATTCTGTCCGGTAGACTTGAAAAGCTTTCAGTGGGAGCTTGTTTTGGTTTATTCTTCGGTTATAGTTTTGTAACAGGGGTCACTTTCTCGTCTATTCTGCTTGTCTATGCAGGAACTAATGTAATAACACTATCTTTTGTTACTGCTTCCGCTGTGTTTGGAGTTGCCGCCATCTACGGTTCTGTCACAAAGAAGAGTATCAAGGGATGGGGCGGCTGGATAATGATGGGGTTGATCTCCCTTATCGTAGTTTCATTGGTTAATATCTTTATTGGTTCCAGCAGACTTGAAATGCTGATTAGCGGAGTCGGAGTAATCCTCTTTGCCTTCCTGACAGCTTGGGATAGTCAGAAACTTATGGATATGAATAGAAACTGTGGTCCATATATGACTCAAGATGAGCTTTCGAAGTTATCCATTATGGGTGCTTTGGATCTGTATTTGGACTTTATCAACATATTCTTGTACTTAGTGAGATTATTCGGAAGTGCAAAAGACAATTGAAGTCATCTTTGAAAACCATGATATTTTGGCATTTTATAAGCCAAAGAATCTGCCCACAGTGCCTTTAAAGGGGCAGGAGTGTGATACTCTTCTCTCTATTGGTGCCAAGGACTTTCCTGAAATCCTCTCCCCATATGGGAAAAATCCCTGGGAGGGGACGATTCTTCATCGCTTGGATACACCCACCAGCGGTATTGTCATCGCCGCCAGAAATAAAGAGACATATAACTATCTGGTTTCTCTGCAGGACATGGACAAGATTGAGAAGAGATATAGGGCTGAGATCTCGGACAGTAGAAAAGAAATGATGGGGTTCGAGCCATTTCCATATTCATTTTCAAAAGGCAGAATGGAGATTGTTTCCTCTTTCAGATCTTTCGGGCCTAAAGGGGCTTCAGTGAGACCTCTCTTATTAAAGAGAAAGGAAGACCAACGAATATATAATACTATAGTCGAGTCTATAACAGATAAGAGTGTATTATGCACAATTACCAGAGGTTTCCGTCATCAGATCAGGTGTCATCTCTCTTGGTCTGGTCATCCGATTGTCGGAGATGACAGATATGGTGGTGAAGAAAACGACTTCCTGTTATTGGAAGCCGTCTCCGTCTCTTTTCCATATAAAAATAGATTACTGGAAATATCCATATAATCAGAAAGGAGAGTCCTTCTCGTTTCCTTCGTCGTCAAGCTCCACTGTCTCCAGTTCGTTTTCGTCGAGAGATGTTACTTTCTCCACTTTTCTTTGAATCGCTTCCAGTGTCTTAGATAAAGATCGGGAGAGTCTGTTTCCTTCCTCGTAGAGCTCAATGGACTTTTCTAATCCTGTTTCAGGATTTTTCAACAGCTCTGTTATCTCTTCCATTCTCTTTAAATCGCTTTCAAAACTCATATATTATCCTCCTCGACAATACTCTTTATTTCGCCTTTCTCCACTCTTATATATAGAGTGTCGCCCTTCTTTACATCCCTTTTGTCTCTGATTATCTTTCCGTTCTCATCCCTTACAAGGGCATAACCCCGCTTAAGTACTGAAAGAGGAGAGAGGGCGTTCATCTCCTTATTAATTGAATAATACTCCTGACTCTTAATTCCCAGCATTCCATTCATTAGGGATGTCATCTCTCTCTTAAGGGAAGAAAGAAGTATTTTAGACTCCCTGATCCTTGGAGTAAGAGAGAGGGAAATATCTCTTTTGCAGTTTTCAAGTATCCTTTTGTCTTCGTCTATTCTCTCTTTCTCTATTCTATGTATCTCGTCATCAGCCATGAGCAATCTGTACTGAGCGTCTTGGACTTTCTTTGAAAGAATAGAAGATAGATAATCAAGGGAAGAGAGTGCGTTTCTCTTCTCTGATATCTTTTTATCAATATATGACTTCATCAAAACTGGAGATGGAATCTTCTCTTTCTCCTGAAGAATCTTCTTCTCCATCATCAAGTGCATTGTGTTTTTTGCGTTACTTAGCCTGCTTCTTCTCTCGAAAATATCTTTTGTAACTATCTCCGCAGCGATGGATGGGGTTCCGGCCCTAATGTCCGCAGCGTAATCAGAGAGCGCCCAGTCTACTTCGTGTCCGACTGCGGAGATAATGGGAATTTTCGAGTAGTGGATAGCTTCTATTACTTCGTCTGTAGAAAAACAAGCGAGATCCTCTTGGCTTCCTCCTCCTCTTCCTACTATCAACACATCCACGTTTTCGAAGTTATTAGCCTGCCTGATTCTGCTGGCAATTGTTTCTTCTGCACCCTTTCCTTGTACAGAACAGGGAAAGAGCACGATATTTAGAGATGGAGCCCGTCGTCTCGTTACATCCAATATGTCGTGAAAGACAGCTCCCGTGGCACTTGTTACGATTCCTAGAGTCTTAATATCCTTTGGAAGAGGCTTTTTCTTATCGAGATCAAACCAACCCAAATTCTGATAGTATTGCTTTCTTTTCTCTAATAAGGCCTGAAGCTCTCCGTCTCCGGCATTTGTAAGCTTTGTGATGATAAAGCTTAGCTTTCCTGTCTTTTCATATAGACTAATTCTACCAGATGCTATTACTAAGTCTCCGTTTTTGAAACGTGGCATGGTCAAAAGGGAGGAACGGAATACGACGCTAGGCAGTGCACTGTCGTTGTCTTTCAGATCAAAATATGCATGGCCTGAAGGAGAAGGTCTAAAACCTGAAATCTCACCCCTTACTATTATTTGATAGAAACTCTCATCCAGAGTCCCCTTTATGAGACTGTTTACTTCACTAACGCTGAGTACAGTTGTCAGATCATCATATGCCATGGTTTGATATTAACACAGAGATATAAAAAAATCTGCCGGAATCCGGCAGACAAATCTAATTAGATTTTCATTAGTCCTCAACGATAGCTTCCTGAGGGCAGACTGAAGCGCATGTTCCACATCCGAGGCAAGCGTCTGCATCGATGACGTAGATTGGATCGCCTTCGCTGATAGCGGAAACTGGGCACTCGCCAGCACATGTGCCGCAAGCAACACAAGAATCTGTGATCTTATATGCCATAGTTTTCTCCTTAATTAAAGATTAATATAAGTATAAGGTCTGGCGGTTTTGTGGTCAACGTAGTTTTCCAGTTCCATATCTTTACTTATTCTTATATTATCATTCTCATGAAAAAGCTTGTTATTGCCGAAAAACCCTCTGTGGGACGTGAAATAGCGAAGAATCTTGGATGCTTTGACAGAAACCAAGGTTATATAGAAGGAGATGACTGGGTTGTAACATGGGCTTTGGGTCACCTTGTGGAGTTGGCTCCCCCCCAGCATTATAATGAAGGTTGGAAGAGATGGACACTGAAAGACCTTCCTATGCTTCCACCAGAGTTGGATGAAACTGTAATAGAAGAGAGTAAAGACCAGTTTGAAGTTGTCAAGAATCTCCTGGACCGCCGTGATATTTCTTCTGTAGTAATAGCTACAGACGCAGGAAGAGAGGGGGAACTTGTAGCCAGATGGATACTGAAGTTGTCTGACTATCAGGGGAAGATGGAAAGGCTTTGGATTTCTTCCCAGACAGAAAAGGCCATAAAAGAAGGCTTCTCGTCTCTTAAACCCTCATCTGACTATGATAATCTCTATGCGGCCGCAGAGTGCAGGGCGGCAGCCGACTGGTATGTGGGAATGAATGTAACCAGAGCCCTTACTTGTACTCATGACGCCAAGCTCTCTGCAGGAAGAGTCCAGACTCCGACTTTGGCGTTGATGACAGAAAGGGAAGATGAAATTGAAGCTTTCCTTGGGCAGTATTATTACACGGCCCGTGGTGACTTCGGTCTTTTTGCCGCTTCTTATTATCCTGAGGAAAATACTGTAAGGTTTACCGATGAATCTCTCTCTGAAAAAATGAAAGAGTGGAAGGGAAAGAAGGGTAGAGTAGTAAGAATAGTCAGTGAAGAAAAGAGCGACCCTGTTCCTCAGGCCTACGACCTTACAGAGCTCCAGAGAGATGCAAACATCGCTCTTGGTTTCTCTGCAAAAGAGACTTTAGATATCCTTCAGAGATTATATGAAGTGCATAAGATCGTCACTTACCCTCGTACTGACAGCAGATACATTACTCCGGATATAGTACCTACGCTTCCTGAGAGAATAGCCGCTCTTTCCGGCACTATCTTCTCCCGTGTATCTGATGAATATCTCTCTAATGGATTTGTAAAAGACAACCCGAGGTTCGTTGACGAGACAAAAGTTTCAGATCACCACGCCATCATACCTACTGAAGAAAAAGTAAGAGTGGAGAAACTCTCCGAGGAAGAGAGAAAACTCTGGATCCTTATTGCTCTGAGATTCCTTGAAACAATAGGTGAAGATTATGTCTATAAGACCACTACTGCTGAAATAGAGGTTGATGGATATATCTTCAAGACGCGTTTGACCCTCCCTGTGAAGAAGGGATATAGAAATGTGGCTGAGAGTGCAGGAGTAAAATCAACAAGTGTAAGTGTTGAGCTTGAAGACGACAGCTTTGCCTTGATGAGAATGAAAGAGGGGGATGAAGTAACCCTGGAGAGCGTCAAGGTCAGGAAGACAAGTACGACTCCTCCTGAGCGTTATACCGACGCTACTCTTCTTTCTGCCATGGAACATGCAGGACGGTTTGTGGACGACTTGTCTCTTAAGGCTAATCTGACATCAGGCTTAGGAACTCCGGCCACAAGAGCTGATATCATAGAGAAACTTGTCCAGAATAGATATGTGGAGAGAGAAGGTAAATACTTTGTTCCTACAGCAAAGGGCAGGGAAGTCGTAAGACTTGCCCCCGATGTATTGAAGTCCCCTGAACTCACTGGAAAGTGGGAGGGGAGACTTGAGGCCATTGCGAAAGGCAGGGAGAATCCTGATGTATTTATACGCGATATAAAGAAAATGGCGTCGGATTTGGTTGAAGAAGTAAAGGCTAGCCACCTTGTTTTCTCTCCATCTTTTAAAGATGGCAGAAAGTGTCCATACTGCGGAGGCGAAATGATGAGGGCTGCGGATGATGACGGCAGCATCCATTACATATGCCAGCGTCTCAGCTGCCAGTATGAAGAGAGGGAATATAAAGTAAAGGTCTCCACAGGAAATGGGGCCGGCAAGACTTTCACCACAACTCCTGATGGAAAAATAAGGGTAGTGGTCAAAAAGAACGGCGGAGCAAAAGTTCCTCATGCCATTTACGAGACGAAGACTGAAGTCGTAAGAGAATCTAAGAGGAAATATAGAAACGACAATACTAAAGAGAAGAAGTTCAAAGAGCCTATGAGAGGCCAAAACCGTTATGATTATTCATCTTCCGATTCATCTGGTGGTACAATGGCAGACTTCTTTATGCAGTCAAAGAAGAGAGACGAAGAAAGAAAGAAGAATAAGAAAAAGTAGCGGAAAGGCATCTTTTGTTATTGTTCCGATTATGGAAGAGTGGGGGTGATTCTTCACTCTTCTTTTCAAAATGAATGGGAGGATTTAGAATATTTGTATGGTTATTCACGGTATTCAGAAATTGACACTTGTAGATTTTCCCGGTCATCCGGCATCAATTTTATTTACTGGTAATTGTAACTTCCGTTGTCCATTCTGCCAGAACGCTCCTCTTGTCCTCGATAGTGAAGAAGAACCTGTTTTGGATGAACATGAGATCTTTTCATTTTTAAAGAAAAGAAAAAGAATGCTTGAAGGTGTAGTCGTCACAGGTGGTGAACCTACCATAAACAAGGACCTTATTCCTTTTCTTTCTTCTCTTAAAGATCTGGGATATCTGGTTAAACTAGATACCAATGGATATATGCCTGATGTTTTAAAGAGGGCGGTGGAGTCTGGTGCCGTCGATTATGTAGCCATGGACATTAAGACTAGCCTTGATGAATATCCTAAACTCTGCGGTGTGGAGAATATAGATACTTCAAGAATAAAAGAAAGCATAGATTTCCTGCTCTCAGGGGTTGTGGACTATGAGTTTAGGACTACTGTTGTGGAGCCACTACACCATAAAGAAAATTTTGAAAAAATTGGAGAAATAACTAAAGGTTGCCTCAGATACTATTTGCAATCCTTTGTAGACAGTGGAAATATAATTGGAAAAAACTGTTTCCCGCCCACCCAAGAGCAATTGCAAAATTATCTTGAAATACTAAGTTATTATATAAAAAATGTATCGATACGTGATAGAGGATAACACTATATATAGCGTAGTTAGTCTTTTGTTACACTTTCTGCAGTAGTTGTTACACTTGTCTAAAGCCTTTTGCTGTGATATGGTCTAGTAAATCACAAATAGGAGCATACTAGTGTATTCAGTTGTTAAACGCGACGGTAAAGAAGTCGGATTTGATATAAAGAAAATTTCAGTCGCCATCGAGAAGGCCTTTAACTCCATAGAGAAGGCTTATGATGAGAATATAGTCGACTTTATTGCTCTTAAAGTCACATCAGATTTCTCATCAAAAGTAAAAGATGGAAAGATTACTGTAGAGGATATCCAGGATAGTGTTGAGAAAGTCCTTTCCCAGGCTGGTTATCAGGATGTAGCTAAGTCTTACATCCTCTATAGAAAACAGAGGGAGAAGATCAGAAACATGAAGTCCGCCACTCTCGACTATAAGAGTGTCGTGGATAACTATCTTAAGCTCAGTGACTGGAGAGTAAAAGAAAACAGTACTGTCACATATTCTGTTGGAGGACTTATTCTCTCCAACTCTGGTGCAATCACCGCTAATTATTGGCTAAGCGAAATATATGACGAAGAGATTGCAAATGCCCATAGAAACTGCGATTTCCATATTCATGATCTTTCTATGTTGACAGGTTATTGTGCAGGCTGGTCTCTAAAGCAGCTTATTCAGGAAGGCCTGGGGGGACTACCTGGAAAGATTACTTCTGCTCCTGCAAAGCATCTTGCAACACTATGTAACCAGATGGTCAATTTCTTGGGAATTCTTCAGAACGAGTGGGCAGGTGCCCAGGCATTCTCTTCCTTCGACACATATCTCGCCCCGTTTGTAAAGATCGATAATCTTTCATATGACCAGACAAAGAAGTGCATCGAATCTTTTATTTATGGTGTAAATACTCCTTCCAGATGGGGAACTCAGGCTCCGTTCTCAAACATTACTCTTGACTGGGTATGTCCTAACGACCTTAAAAATGTCCCGGCGATTGTCGGGGGCAAGGAAATGGATTTCACATACGGCGACTGCCAGAGAGAAATCGATATGATCAACAAGGCTTTCATCGAAGTGATGATTGATGGTGACGCTAATGGAAGAGGCTTCCAGTATCCTATTCCTACTTACTCCATAACAAAGGATTTCGATTGGTCGGACACTGAGAACAACAGACTCCTCTTTACTATGACGGCAAAATACGGAACACCCTATTTCTCCAACTACATCAATTCAGATATGAATCCCAGCGATGTAAGAAGTATGTGCTGCAGACTTCGTTTGGATTTGAGGGAGCTTAGAAGAAAGACCGGCGGTTTCTTCGGCAGCGGCGAGAGCACCGGAAGCGTAGGTGTCGTAACTATAAACCTTCCTCGTCTTGCATATCTATCAAAGGATAAGGCTGACTTCTATAAGAGACTTGATAGACTAATGGACATTGCAGCAAGGTCTTTGAAAGTAAAGAGGACTGTCATTACAAAGTTCCTTAACGAAGGTCTCTATCCATACACAAAGAGATATCTAGGCTCCTTTGACAACCACTTCTCTACAATCGGACTTGTAGGTATGAATGAAGCTTGCCTCAATGCCAGTTGGCTCGAATGCAATATAGCAGATCCAAGAGGACAGGAATTTGCAGTAGAGTGCCTTAATCATATGAGGGAGAGACTCTCCGATTATCAGGAGGAATATGGTGATCTCTACAACTTGGAGGCCACACCTGCAGAGTCTACTGCATATAGATTTGCCCGCCACGATGTTCAGGAGTTCCCATCGATCATCACAGCTTCCTCCGATGACAAGAGACCTTATTACACAAACTCTTCTCATCTTCCTGTTGGATATACTGATGATATCTTTGAGGCATTGGATATTCAGGATAAGCTCCAGACACTCTACACATCAGGTACTGTATTCCATACATTCCTTGGAGAAAAGCTCCCTGATTGGAAGGCGGCGGCTACTCTTGTAAGAAAGATTGCTGAAAACTATGAGATTCCTTACTACACCATGAGCCCCACATACTCAGTATGTTCAGAACACGGATATCTCTCTGGTGAAGTTTGGGAGTGCCCTGTATGTCACAAGAAGACTGAGGTTTATTCCAGAATCACCGGTTACTATCGCCCTGTTCAGAACTGGAATGTGGGAAAAGCCGAGGAGTTTGAAGAGAGAAAGGAATATGATATCCCAAATTCCCGCCTGAAAAGAAATAGTCTCTCAAAGGCGAAAGCGGATTATGATGTATTCCACCCTGAGGCGGAAGGTAATGAAAATGGAATCCTCCTTTTTACTACCAAGACTTGTCCGAACTGCAGGCTTGCAAAGGCCAGTCTTGACAAAGCAGGACTTAAGTATCAGGTCATAGATGCTGAAGAGAACCCGGATCTTTGCAGGAAGTATAAAGTAATGCAGGCTCCTACACTTGTAGCATTCACTGACGGTGTTGCCACTACCATATCAAATGCTTCCCAGATACGTGCCTTTGCAGAAAGTGCCGTGTGATAACGTGGCAAAAGAAACAGGCGGTCGTAAAAGGCCGCCTGTAGTGTTATAGATAACATCTAATTAGGAATCCAAAGCATTTCTGAGAAATTCAGTGATCATCTCTTTTTCTTCATTCCAAGCGTCTTCATCTTCTGTCCCCACCCCTAGAAACTCCAGCTTCATCTTCAGATAATCTGCCATCATCTTAAAAGCATCTTTTAATGTGGCGTACTCTTTGTCTCCTGTCTTCTCTTCTCCGTTTACCACAACAATAAGTTTTTTACCTTCAAATTCTTCTCTTTCTAATGAATAGAGCCTGTCGATAAATAACTTTGCTTGGGCCGATACCTGCCACCAATATACAGGTGAGATAATAGCGATTGTGTCGCACTCTCTAATATCTTTATATATAGGTGTCATGTCATCTCTCTGAATGCATTCTCCGATATTGATCTCTTTACAATACTCGCATGCATGACATGGACCAATCTTCTTCTCTCTTAAGTGGATCAGTTTACCTCCGCTTATTGAATGCAGAATATTACCGATTCTATCTGAGTACATTCCATCTCTCGGACTACCTGTAACTATTAATGTCGACATGTATGCCTCCCATATCAATATAAGATAAAATAAATAAGAGTCAAAAGCAAAAATATGAACAATTGGAAAGAAATGAATGGATAAAAGAAATAAGTCTTTTAAAAGAAAGAAAATAAAATTTATTCAAAAAATTTTTAAAAAATCTTCAAAAAACCCCTTCACATTTAGCGAGTAATTGTGTAAGGTATGTGAGTCGTCGGAA